>NZ_DBNGMQ010000078.1:0-19075 GCF_057126245.1 Yeosuana sp.
AATGCGCAACATACAGGAACTGGACTATTAAAAATAGAAGAATGGTTAGAACATGAAAACTGGGATATTGTTCAATTTAACTGGGGTTTGTGGGATTTATGTTATCGCCATCCAGATTCAAAAGAATATGGTCAAAGAGATAAAATAAATGGTCAACTCGAATTTAGTGTTGCAGAATATGCTTCAAACCTAGATTCCATTGTATCTATTATAAAGGAAAAAACAAATGCTAAATTAATTTTTGTAACCACTACTTATGTACCCGAAAATGAACCAGGCAGACACAACAGTGACGTCCAAAAATATAATGATGCCGCAAAAGCTGTCATGAAAAAACATAACATCGCCATAAATGATATTTATGAGAAATCGGTTGATATTCATAATACATATGGAAATGGGTCTAAAGATGTTCATTATACTAAAGAAGGTTATAAAAAACTAAGCGAACTGATTATTAAATTTCTAGAAACCGTTATATAGTTATGAATGCAAGATATTTTATTATACTCATAACACTATTTATATCAACATCTTGTTTAGAGAGGAAGAAAGATGTTTCAAATATAACTAATAAACCAAACATTATTTATATTCTCGCTGATGATTTGGGCTATGGAGATTTAAGTTGTTATGGGCAAACAAATTTTTCAACACCAAACATTGATAAATTGGCAAAAGATGGTATGCTGTTCACTCAACATTATGCAGGTTCTGCAGTTTGTGCACCATCAAGATCTACTCTAATGACAGGGTTACATACGGGGCATACGCCTGTAAGAGGTAACAAAGAAGTGAGACCAGAAGGGCAATGGCCATTGCCAGATTCAACGTATACAGTTGCTGAACTTTTAAAAAGTCAAGGCTATGCTACAGGTGCTTTTGGAAAATGGGGATTAGGATTTCCTAACTCAGAAGGCGACCCATTAAAACAGGGTTTTGATACGTTTTATGGCTATAATTGCCAAAGATTGGGACATAATTATTATCCATATTATTTATGGGATAATACTAAAAAAGTCATGTTAGAAGGTAATACAGGATTTAATAAAGGCCAATATGCACCCAGTTTAATTCACCAAAAAGCTTTAGATTTTATTGATTCAAATAAAGACAAACCATTCTTCTTATTTTACCCGAGTATTATTCCTCATGCAGAATTAGTGGCGCCTAAAGAATATATGGATAAATATATTGGTACATTTGAGTCTGAAAAAAGTTTTGATGGTGTCGATGAAGGTGAAGGCTATAAAGATGGAGGATATGGTTCACAACAAAATGCACATGCTGCTTTTGCCGCTATGATTAATCTGTTGGACACTCAAGTAGGAGAAATTATGACTAAAATAAAAGATCTTGGTCTTGATGACAATACGGTTATTGTCTTTACTTCAGATAATGGTCCTCATAAAGAAGCTGGTGCAGATCCTGATTTTTTTGATAGTAATGGTGATTTAAGAGGATATAAACGGGATTTATATGAAGGCGGAATAAGAGTGCCTATGCTTGTAAAATGGCCTGGAAAAATAAAACCGGAAAGTAAAACAGTGCATATCTCCGCATTTTGGGATGTCATGCCTACTATTGCAGATGTTTTAGATGTGGAATTAAAACAGAATATAGATGGTATTTCTTTTCTCCCTACGCTTTTAGGTTCAGGGAAACAAATGAAACACGGGTCTTTATATTGGGAGTTTCATGAATTAGGCGGGCGTCAAGCCTTGAGAAAGGATAACTGGAAACTTGTAAAATATAATGTACAGAAAGACGGCGCCTATCAGCTCTACAACCTAAACAATGATCTGGGTGAAACAAAAGATTTAGCTTCAACAATGCCCGATAAAGTCAATGAATTAGCCAAAATTTTGGAATCAAGTAGAACAGAATCTAAGGTTTTTAAGTTTAAAAAATAAAAAAATGAAACTAGTAATTAAGATTATCATATTATCCATTATAGTAACTTCATGTAGATCGAAAGAACCCATAAAAAAGCCTAATATTCTATTTGTTTTAGTTGACGATTTAGGGTTAAAAGATCTCAGTTTTACAGGAAGTACATTTTATGAAACCCCTAATATCGATAAACTCGCCTCAAATAGCTTTGTGTTTACTCAGGGTTATGCCTGCAGCAGAGTGTGCAGTCCATCTCGCGCCAGTATTATGACAGGTCAATTTACAGCCAGACATGGAATTACTGATTGGATAGGAGCAGCATCAGGAGCAAATTGGCGCAAAAGGAACAGACAAGACAAATTACTACCGGCAGAATATATACATAATTTACCAAAAGATGATATATCACTGGCAGAAGCCATGAAAGCTAATGGCTATAAAACCTTCTTTGCAGGTAAATGGCATCTAGGAAAAGAAGGTTCTTATCCCGAAGATCATGGTTTCGAAATCAACAAGGGTGGTTGGGACAAAGGGAGTCCTGCAGGTGGCTACTTTTCACCTTTTAAAAACCCTAAATTAAAAGACAACTATGATGGCGAAAATTTGTCGATGCGATTAGCTAAGGAAACGGCTGATTTTATTGAACAAAACAAAGACCAACCGTTTTTTGCCTTTTTATCATTTTATGCCGTTCACGGACCAATACAAACAACACAAGACAAATGGAATAAGTATCAAGATAAGGCAAACGCTCAAGGTTTAAAAGAAAACGGGTTTATTATGGAGCGTAAATTACCGATTAGACAAACTCAAGATAATCCAATTTATGGTGGTTTGGTAGAAAGTATGGATGATGCTGTAGGCGTTGTTTTAAAGACGCTTGAAGACTTAAATCTGGATGATAACACGATTGTTGTGTTTACTTCTGATAATGGTGGTGTTGCCTCGGGAGATTCTTTTTCTACGTCAAATTTACCGCTTCGTGGTGGTAAAGGATATCAATGGGAAGCAGGAATAAGAGAACCTTATTTTATTTATGTGCCAGGGCAAAAAACTAATGGAAAACAAAGTGATTATCCGGTGACAGGAGCCGATTTTTATCCCACACTTTTGGATTATGCTAATATCGAATTACTGAATACCCAACATAAAGATGGCATCAGTTTAAAATCAATTATTGAAGAGGGGAAAACTCTGGAACAAAGACCATTATATTGGCACTATCCACATTATGGGAATCAAGGCGGTGATCCGTCATCCATAATCAGAGAAGGAAAATGGAAATTAATCCATTATTATGAGGATGGTAATAATGAACTCTATGATTTAGGTTTAGATCCATACGAGCAGGATAATGTAGCTGATGATTTTCCTGAAATCACCAATAAATTAAGTCTTCAACTAAAAAATTGGCTTGTAGAAGTAAAGGCCTTATATCCAGAAAAAGATGATCAATTTGATGTTGATAAACGAAAAGAATATGAAGATAGAATCGTGAATAAACTCATGCCCAAACTAGAAAAGGAGCGTTTGGAGATGCTGTCAGAAAATTTTCAACCCAATGAAGATTGGTGGGGCAGTAAAGTAACTAAAGATTAATTCAAAGAACGATAAAGAAGGGAAATTATGACTCATAAGTTCATATGTATAAATTTATTTGTTCCAATTTATTTATTGCTTGCTGTAAGTTGTAATTCAACAAAAGAACAAACTAGGGAGCGGTTATCATTTAATGAAGGTTGGTTATTTGAAAAAACAGAAGACACTTTAGCTTCAAAAGTGGATTATGACGATTCTAATTGGAGACAATTATCAGTTCCACATGATTGGGCTATAGAAGGCCCTTTCAAACCTGAATATAATCCTAGAACGGGTGGACTTCCCATTTTTGGAAAAGCATGGTACCGCAAACATTTTGTGATTGATAAATCGAAAAGAGGAAGCATCGTTACCATTGAATTTGATGGTGTTATGAACAATTCCACCATTTATATTAATGGCAAAAAAGTGTACTCTAGACCCTATGGCTATATTGGTTTTCAAATTGACATAACGCCATATATCCATTTTGGAGAGGACAATACAGTTGCAGTAAGTGTGAATCCAGAAGCGCTTTCGGCAAGGTGGTATCCGGGTGCTGGAATTTACAGAAACGTATGGATGGAAATTCAAAACCCAGTCCATATTAAGCATTGGGGAACTCAAATTGCAACGTCTGAAATAACTAAAGACAAGGCTCAAGTTACTGTTGAAACGAAGGTAATCAATGAACTCAAAAATTTCAAAGGAAATTATCAAATTAAAACTAGTTTGTATGATGCAGATAGTATTGAAGTTTCATCAACAATCACAGACTTTAAATTCCAGAATAATCAATCGCAGATAGTACAACAATTGGAAATTGCCAATCCAAAGTTATGGGATTTTGAATCACCTCATTTATACAAAGCTGTTTCTACTATTTACAAAAATAATATAGCGGTCGATAATTACAATACCAGTTTCGGTATTAGAACCATTGAATTTACAAGAAAAGGTTTCTTTTTAAATGGCAGATATGAAAAAATTAAAGGGGTTTGTTTACATAATGATTTAGGGCCTCTTGGTGCTGCAGTGAACTATAGAGCCACTGAGCGCCAGTTGGAAATTTTAAAGGAAATGGGAGTCAATGCCATTAGAACATCTCACAACCCAACGTCGCCAGAGCAATTGGAGCTTTGTGATAAAATGGGATTATTGGTGCAAGCAGAAGCTTTTGATTGCTGGGAAATAGGGAAAACTGAAAACGATTATAACAAGCATTGGAATCAATGGCATGAAGAAGATTTGCGCGATATGATTAAACGAGATAGAAACCATCCATCAATTATTATGTGGAGTATTGGTAATGAAGTGAGAGAACAAAAAATGGATAATGGGTATCTTATTGCGAAAAAGTTGGTGGAAATTTGTAAAGATGAAGACCCAAGTAGGCCTACCACTTCAGGGTTTAACAACCTTTCAATTGCTATAAAAAACGGACTTGCAGAAGTAGTAGATTTAGTAGGTGCTAATTATAAACCTACACAGTATGCAGATGTCATGAAAGCGCATCCAGATTGGATTGTTTATGGTTCCGAAACAGCATCTACGGTATCATCAAGAGGTGTATATCATTTGCCATTAAAAAAGTATGATAAACACGAATCTTTGCAAGTAAGTAGTTATGATATTAATAGTCCAAATTGGGCATATCCGCCAGATGTTGAGTTTCATTTTCAAGATTCTTTACCTAATATCACGGGAGAGTTTGTCTGGACTGGATTTGACTATTTAGGAGAACCTACGCCTTATGGTGGTAAGGATAATTTAACACATGGTAACTGGGATGTCGATTGGCCTTCAAGAAGTTCTTATTTTGGGATTGTTGATTTAGCTGGATTCCCTAAAGATCGTTTTTATTTGTATCAAAGTCAATGGACTACAAAACCTATGGTACATATTTTACCTCACTGGAACTGGGAAGGAACAGGGATTAAAGAAGTTCCTGTATATTGTTATACCAATGGTGATGAAGCCGAGTTATTTCTAAATGGGAAATCGCTAGGTCGAAAAATAAAAGGGATAGATAAAACTAGAATCCCTGTTAAATTTGGCGCATGGAAAAATCGTCCTAAATATTTTGATTCTCCCTACCGATTACATTGGAATGTCCCTTATGAAGCAGGCGAACTTGAAGTAGTAGCCTATAAAGACGGGCAGGAGGTTGCTAGAAAATCTATAAAAACGGCAAAAGTGCCATATAAAATTGAACTCATAGCAGACAGGGATGTCATCAAGGCTGATGGAGAAGATTTATCATTCATAACGGTTAAAATTGAAGATGAAAATTCAGTTTTCTGTCCGCTAGCTGATAATAAGATTGATTTTAAAGTTACAGGACCAGCAGTAATTGCAGCCGTGGGTAATGGAAATGCGGCTTCAACAGAACCATTTCAAGCTAATTATAGAAAAGCGTTTAATGGCTTGTGTCTTTTAGTTGTTAAAAGTAAAAAAGGGATATCTGGAGAAATTAAGATTGAAGTCTCTTCAGAGAGTTTAAAGTCAAAACAAATTACTTTAACAGCACAATAATTAAAATATGAAGATTAACTACATAAATAGAAGCATTTTAATTTTTTCAATATTAATAGGCTATCACCAGTTTATATATTCTCAAAATAAAGAAATTGAGTTATGGGATTCAGAAATTCCTGGAGCGATTGAAGCAACTGATTATAAAGTAATAAATGATACAATATTAGACCGAGTAAGTAGGGTTATAACCCCAACACTAACGGTTTTTGTTCCTGACAAACCCAATGGATCGGCTATGATAATTTGCCCTGGTGGAGGCTATGCGTATTTAGCAATTAACAAAGAGGGGTATAAAGTTGCCGAATGGCTTAATACACTGGGCATTACTGCATTTGTTTTAAAATACAGGTTACCAAGTGATGTCATCATGAAAGACAAATCCATAGGTCCATTACAAGATGCACAAGAGTCTATAAGATATGTAAAGCGACATGCAGATAGATGGCAGATTAATCAAGAAAAAATTGGCATCATAGGATTTTCTGCTGGTGGTCACTTAGCTTCAACACTAGCTACCCATTATAACGATGAAGTCTATAAGGTAAAAGATAGTTTAAGTGCAAAACCTAATTTCAGCCTTTTAATTTACCCCGTTATTTCAATGACTGACAAAATAGCGCACAAAGGGTCTCGAAATAACCTTTTAGGCCCTAATCCATCTAAAGCGTTAAAAGAAAAATTTTCTAGTGAGATGCAAACAGATTCATTAACACCGCCTAGTTTCCTTATTCATGCTACTAACGACAAAGTTGTACCAGTTGAAAATAGTATGGTATATTATTTAGCATTAAAGGAGAACAATGTTTCGACAGAGCTTCATATCTACCAAGATGGTAAACATGGCTTTGGCTTAGGAAAAGAAGGAACAAATCAATATTGGACCAAACCATGTGAAATTTGGCTTCGAATAAATAAGTATATAAATTAAAATTTAATAATTATCGTCATGAGAATAAATCATTATCTAATAATTCTATTAACAGTAATAACTGTTTTATCGTGTAAAAAAGAAGTTGTTGAGAAACCAATTTATGTAGCTGATAAATGGGAAAGCCCAGAATGGGAAAATCCGGAAATTTTTCAAATAAATAGAGAGGAACCGACTGCCTCGTTTTATAAATATTTAGATAAAGCAGAGGCACTAAAAAATGATAGTTGGCAAAATTCATCCTTATACAAATCACTAAATGGCACTTGGAATTTCTATTATGCAGATAGCATTCAGGCACGGCCAACTGATTTTTATAAAAATGATTTTGATATAAGAGGTTGGGACACAATAGAAGTGCCATCAAATTGGGAGATGAAAGATTTTGGTATTCCTGTTTATACCAATATAAAATATATGTTTCCTGCTAACCCGCCATATATTCCGCATAATTTAAACAACAACGGAAGCTATAAAAAAACATTTGAGATTCCAGAAAATTGGGATGGAAAGGATATTTATTTACATTTTGCAGGCGTTAGTGGCGCCATGTACGTTTGGTTAAATGGCGAAATGGTTGGTTATAATGAAGGTAGTAAGACGGCAGCTGAATTTAAAATTACAGATATAGTAAAAAAAGGCACTAATAATTTAGCAGTTCAAGTGATGCGCTGGTCTGATGCTAGTTATATGGAAGACCAGGATTTTTGGCGATTATCTGGTATCGAACGCGACGTGTATGTGTACGCCACAAATAAAATAACGTTAAGAGATTTTAGAGTTATTGCCGATTTAGAGAACGATTTTAAAGATGGTGTCTTAAATCTTAATTTAGAAGTTGATAATAACACCAAATCTTCAGTTGAAAAATCGATTGAGGTTAAACTTATGGATGGTGCCACTGAAGTGTATTCAGAGAGTAAAACAGTTAATTTAACCCAAGGGACGAATGACATTGATTTTATTAAAACAATAGCTAATGTAAAATCTTGGAATGCCGAACAGCCAAATTTATATATCCTACTTATCTCAGTAAACGGTGAATCTACGGCAGTTAAAGTTGGATTTAGAAATATAAAAATTGAAAATAGTCAGTTTTTAGTGAATGGAAAACCTGTTTTAATTAAAGGGGCTAATTTACATGACCACAGTGACACCGAAGGCCATGTAGTTTCTGAAGCGTTAACACTTAAAGACATGGAGGTTATGAAGCGGAATAACCTAAATGCTATTCGTTGTAGCCATTATCCAAAAGACCCCCATTTCTATAGGTTAGCAGATAAGTATGGCTTTTATGTGGTTGATGAGGCTAATATAGAAACTCATGGTATGGGCGCTACTAATCAAGGATTAGACAATAACAAAAAAAAGCAATCCGTTCATCCGGCATATTTACCAACATGGAAAGAAGCACATTTGGACAGAACTATTAGAATGTTTGAACGCGACAAAAATCATCCAAGTATTGTAACGTGGTCTTTAGGAAATGAAGCTGGAAACGGTGATAATTTTTACGCTACCTACGCTTGGTTAAAGGAAAACGACACCACACGCCCTACACAATATGAAGGCGCTACTGGTTACGAAAACACTGATATTCAAGCGCCTATGTATTGGCCTATTGAAAAAATGATTGCATATGCTGAAAAAAACCCTACACGGCCATTAATTCAATGTGAATACGCTCATGCTATGGGGAATAGTGTTGGAAACCTTCAGGATTATTGGGATGTTATAGAAAAGTACGATATAATGCAAGGTGGTTTTATTTGGGATTGGGTTGACCAAGGTATTTTAACCGAAAATGAAAAAGGTGAAAAATTCTGGGCCTATGGAGGCGACTTAGGTGGCTTTGATTTGCAAAATGATCAAAATTTCTGTTTAAATGGTATAGTGAACCCTGATAGAACAGCACATCCATCGCTATATGAAGTTAAAAAAGTTTACCAGTATATTAAATTTAAACCATCAAATTTAAAAAAAGGCGAAATTGAAATTAAAAACATCTATGATTTTACTAATTTAAATAATTATAATTTTTCCTGGAAATTATTAGAAAATGGTTTGGAAGTTGCTCAAGGCTTAGTACCTCAATTAGATATAGCATCATATCAATCTCAAAAAGTAAAAATTGATTTGCCTATTTTAGAAAATAATACTGCAGAATATCATTTAAATGTGTATGCAAAAACTAAAAACACTTCTGAATTAATACCTCAAGATCATATTGTTGCCTATGAGCAATTTGAACTTTATAAACCAAAATCATCAGTATTACTTTCACAATCTGATAAACAAATAAATTTACATGAAGTAGACAATACGATTTCAATAAGTAGTGACGATTTTAAAATAATATTCAATAAAGAAAGTGGTCTTGTAACTGATATTGACTATGGTTCTGGAAATATAGTATTACAAGGTTTAAAACCAAATTTTTGGCGTGCTACCACAGATAATGATTTCGGGTTTAAAATGCCAAACAAGCTAGGCGTATGGAAAGATGCTACCAACAATCAAGAATTGGTTTCAGTGACAAGTAAAAATCTTAAAAATAATACAGTTCAAATTGAAACATTATACAATCTCCCTTCTGTAAAGGGTAATGTAGCTATACATTATACCATAAATGGAAAAGGAGAAATACTTATAGAAACAAATCTAAATGATATTAAAAATGATCTACCTGTAATTCCAAGAATAGGTAATAATTTCATTATTAAAAACGAATACAATAAAGTACAATGGTTCGGTAGAGGTCCTCATGAGAATTATCAAGACAGAAACACCTCTGCTTTAGTAGGAAAATATGAAGCGCAAGTCTCAGATTTGTATTTCCCATATATCCGCCCGCAAGAGAATGGGTATAAAACCGATACTCGTTGGGTGTCATTTACTGATAGCACAGGAAAAGGAATAAAAATTGAAGGGGTTAACAATATAAGTTTTAGTGCACACCATCAATATAACAGTGATTTTGATGCTGGCGAAAAGAAGCAACAACGTCATACCACTGATATTAAAGAAAAATCATTTGTAAACATTAATATTGATTATAAACAAATGGGTGTAGGCGGAGATACCAGTTGGGGTAAAATGCCTCATCCCGAGTATAGAATTAAACCAGAAAATTTATCGTATGGTTATATAATTAAGCCAATAAAATAACGGCTTTGTAATTCAAAATATATGAAAACAATTAAAACGCTATTTCGTATTTTTTCATTTACAACAAGTATTATGTTAATTATTAGTTGTGAAACTGGTAATAAAAACTCAAATGCGAATTCGGTAAGTCAATCTGTAAATATTACGGATTTAAATCCTTTTAAACCTGATGTTGCGCAACCAGAAAAAGAGATTAATGGATATCGTTTGGTCTTTAATGATGAATTTAATCATGAAGGCCCTATGAAGGAAGCGTATTGGAATGCTGAGGTTGGATTTAAGAGGAATAATGAACATCAATGGTATCAGTCTAAAAACGCTGTTTGTACAGGTGGTAGACTTATAATTACCGCAAAAAAAGAACAAGTGATAAATCCTGATTATGAAAAAGATAGTCCTAATTGGAAAAAGAACAGAGAATATGCTGAATATACCTCTGCAAGTTTTATCACAAAAAGGGAATATCATCAAAAGTATGATTCGATAATGATGATCATGCGAGCAAAACTACCATTAAAAACAGGTGGTGACGAAGATTATGGAGTTTGGCCAGCATTTTGGACTACAGGTGCGGGGTCTTGGCCTCATGGTGGGGAAATTGATATCATGGAATATTATACAGAACGTATGATGGCCAATTTTGCTTATAAAGGACAAGGAACCACTAAATGGAAGGGTAATAAAGAAGAAAATGCTTCAAACTCTTACATAAAAAACATTATTAACGGAACCGCCATAGGTTTTAATGCAGACAAAGACTGGTTACAGAAATACCATGTTTGGAAACTTATAGGTAACGGGCAATGGTTAACGGTGTATCTTGATGATGTTTTTATGTCTAGAATAGAACTAGACACCAAGAATATAGATACTTCAAAATTGGAATATCCATTTAAAGGAAATACTTGTAACTATTGGATTAATCTGGCTGTTGGAGGAAATCCTCATCCAGATTTAGAAAAATTTGAAAAGACTGAATTTCCACGTCAATATGAAATTGATTATGCTCGAATTTACGTTATGAATAATAAAAATTAGATGGGAATTATTTGAAAATAAATGGGAAGCAAAAAATGAGTAATTTATATTTAAAATGGATGTTATTAAGTTTGGGTTTAATCACATTGATGAACCCTGTTTTTTCTCAAAAAAACCAAAAGTATAATTCATTTAAACCTGGCGGAGAGTGGTTAGATACAGATGGAGTACATATTGATTGTCACGGAGGGAATATCATTTATGTAGATCATTTAGAAACGTATTACTGGTATGGAGAGCATCGTGGGGAACCAAGAGGGGCATCGTGTTATTCTTCTAAAGATCTTTATAATTGGAAAAAGGAAGGAGTTGTTATAGAAAAAGGAGATATAAAAATTTTCGAACGACCCAAAGTTGTTTACAATGAATCAAATGGACAATATGTGATGTGGTTTCATTATGATGGGGTATTAAATGATCGCAATTATGGCATAGCAGAACTGGGTATAGCAGTAAGCAAAAGTCCTACAGGGCCATTTATAGTTCAAGATCATTATCGTCCCAATGGTCACGAATCTAGAGATATTGGAATGTATTTTGAGCCAGACACAAAAAAGGCCTATATAGGTTATGCAGCCGACCATGTTAATCGAACTATCCGTATGGTAGAATTATCTGATAATTATCTAAATACAACGACCAACGATGTGGATATTGAAGCCCATTGTGAAGGTCCTGGAATTTTAAAAAAAGACGGAATCTTCTATCTATTAACAAGTCAATGTTCAGGTTGGACACCTAACCCTGGAACCTACTATACGGCATCAAATGTCATGGGGCCATATACCTCCAAAGGGAGTCCCTTTATAGGAGATGCTGGTAACAACTCATTTAATTCTCAACCCTGTTTTATTTTTAAAATCCCTGGTTACAGGGACGCTTATCTCTATATGGGAGACCGTTGGAATGGAGGCGGACGTCCAGAATCACAGTATGTATTTTTACCTATTACGATTACAGAAGAAGGTAAAATGGAGATACACTGGCGTAATGAATGGGATTTAAGCGTATTTACTCCAACAAAGAGAAACTGAATATAGCTTTAAATAATGAAGATGACTTTGTTGAAATTATAAGAGTTAATTAAGAATTTTATGAGTAACAATTAAAAATACGATATAAGATAATAAGCAATAAGATGAGAGCCATATATACATGTTTTGTTGTTTTGATAGTGATGATTTTTAGTTGTAAACAGCCCAAAACTCAAATTGAAGAAAAGACTCAAAATAAACCCAATCTGCTAATTATTTTTACCGATGAACATAGGCGACAAGCCATGGAATTTTGGCAGCATCCGGAGTACAGTGGCGTAATAAATGGTAACAGTGATCCAGTAATTACACCTAATCTTAATAAACTGGCTTCCGAAGGTGTCGTTTTTACACAGGGCATGAGTACGCATCCTGTTTGCAGTCCACATCGAGCAATGCTACTTAGTGGGAGGTTTGCCACAGAAAATGGCGTCTGGATGAATTGCGTTGATGGCAGAGACACCGATCTCAAAGAAGAGCTTGAATGCTTTACCGATGCACTATATAAAGAAGGATATAATACAGCCTATTTTGGAAAAGCCCATTGGATTAAACCGACCAAAGTTTTTGATGAAGATTTTAATTACGTGGGGACAACAAACGCTCCAGGGGGATATTTACCTAATAGATATGACATCTATATTCCACCTGGGCCGGACAGACATAGCATCGAATATTGGTATCAAGTAATTAAAGACAATCATTTTTCGCAGTATGTTTATTCAAGCGATCCAGATCTTATAGCTGGTAAAAGTGATGGAGAAATGTATAATACAACTGAATTTTCCTCAAAACATGAAGCTCGAACCATTATTGATTACCTAAAAAACAATCGTCAGCAACGCGATTCCAAGAAACCTTTTTGTGTTACATGGTCCCTTAATCCACCGCATCCGCCTTACGATTCGGTCGATGATTGCGAAGAAGAGTCATATAATCTTTATAAAAGCATGACTCATAACGAACTTTTTAACCGTCCAAATAGTACAAATAAAGCATCAGATCTTAACGCTAAGGTTTATTATGCCAATGTAACTTCAACCGATAAGTATATTGGTCAGGTTCTGGATGCACTTGACACTCTTGGATTAGGAGATAATACACTTGTTGTCTTTACTTCCGATCATGGAGAGATGTTAGGAAGCCATGGCAGAATGCAAAAGAATTGCGAATATGAAGAGGCCTTTGGGGTGCCACTTATTATGCGATATCGCAATAGACTGAAGCACAATATTGATGATTTGATTATAGGCACCACAGATTTATATCCTACGTTTTTCGGTCTTATGGGATTAAATCAATTAATACCGGAAGATGTTTCTGGAACAAATTATGCCGATATTATCATAGACCCAAAGGCTGATACTGCTTATCGACCAATTTCTACACCTTTCATTTCAATTGAAGGCAATAAAAAAGGGGTAAGAACAAAACAATACACCTTTACGGTTTATGGGAATGGTGAGATAACACTCTTCAATAATTTAAATGATCCTTATCAGCAAACTAATCTTAACTGGAGTTCTTTACCTGCTGAAGATCAACAGATGTTAAGTCAGCAATTAGGTTACTGGCTTAAATTATCCAATGATCCTTGGGTTAATGAGGGCAGAAGTTCAGATATTATTGATTACTAGGTATCAATGAAAAATAATTCTTGAAAATGTATATGTTATCTTATGGATAGGAGGTGAACTTTATAATACTACCGATACATCCAACGGATATCATTTTATTTGTAAAAACATTGATGAAAAGCCTGTAAATTTAGAATAGCACAAGCATTTTAAAATAGTTTAGTTCTTAATCAGTACCAATTAATAAAAAATAAAAACCTACTAGAACGTACTAGTATGATATTAAATAATATTTTCTATATTTGTTACTCAGGTTATGATAAAAATTAAAAACAAAATAGGAACTCCTAAATACAAACAAATTGTTAATTCTATTGAAGAGTTAATTGTCTCAGGTGCCTTAAAAAAGGGAGACATGATACCTTCTATAAATAAAATAAAAAACGACAATAAACTTTCTAGAGATACTGTTTTGATAGCTTATAAAGAGCTTAAAAATAGAGGTGTTATTCAATCTATTGTAGGTAAAGGGTATTATGTGTTAAGTGAAAACATAAATATTACACAAAAAATATTTTTACTGTTTGATGAGTTAAATTCCTTTAAAGAAGATCTATATAATTCATTCTTAGAAAACTTAGGAGATAATATTAAAGTAGAAATCTATTTTCATCATTTCAATGAGAATATTTTTACTAAATTAATTCGGGATAATACTGGAGACTATAATTATTATGTAATTATGCCAGCAAATATTAAAAATGCCCATGATTTTATAAGAGAGTTGCCAAGTAATAAAGTATACATATTAGATCAAATTCATGAAGATTTATTAGAGTACCCAGCCATTTATCAAAATTTTGAAAATACAATTTATGATAACCTTTATAAAGCGTATCACCTTATAGAAAAATATAAAAAACTTGTTTTAATCTTTTCCGAAGATAAACAACCCCAAGGCATGCTTAAAGGATTCAAGAGCTTTTGTAAAAAAAATAAAATGTCTTTTGAAATCATAAACTCTTTACAAAATAAGAATCTAGAAGCTGGCGAATTATATATTGTACCGGATGATAAAAGCTTACTTAAGCTCATCAAAAAAATGAGACAAAAAACATTTGTACTCGCAAAAGATATAGGTGTGATATCATATAATGACACCCTGCTTAAAGAAATTGTCGAAGGTGGTATAACCACTATCTCGACAGATTTCAATGCTATGGGCAAACGATTGGCTGAAATGATTTTGAACAGAGAGCATGTTCAAATTGAGAACCCTCATCATTTAATTATTAGAAATTCTTTATAAAAAATAAAAATGTTTAAAATTAAACACGATAGAGATTTAAATCATTTAGAAATTAAAAATTCTAAAAATAATATATATGCTAAAATCTATCTGAATGATGGCGGAAGTTTACAAGAGCTAGTTTTAAACAATCATCATATTATAAAAGATTTAAGTCCTTTAACCTATCAGAATACCTATGCCTCATCAATTTTATTTCCATTTGCTAATAGAATAAAGGATGGAACATATCAATTTGAGGGTAATACCTATCAATTTGATATCAATGAACCTCATAATCATAATGCACTACACGGATTGGTTTATAATAAAACTTTTGAGCTTATTGATGAAAAGACCACCGAAACATATGCATCAGTTAAGCTCATATATCATGAAAGAAATAGATCCAATGGTTTCCCTTTTAATTATTCGATTTGTCTAGAGTATATTTTAACAGAAAGCGGATTAGATTTAAATGTAGAAATAAAAAATACCGATTCTAAAATATTTCCCTTCACTTTAGGTTGGCATCCATATTTTTTAAGTAGTGACCTGTATAATAGTTCATTTATTTTTGATTCTAACTTAAAATTAAAATTGGATAGTCGCAATATCACTGAAAAAATTGTGCCTAATGGATTTGCCGATGGCTTTAAAGTAAATAATCAATCATTAGATGATTGTTTTATTTTGGATTCTAATAACACTTTATTCATTACACCAGCGTATATTTTAGAGTTAAAATCCTCAGAAAAAGATTGCTTTTTACAACTATATACCCCACCCCATGATAATACCATTGCCATAGAACCAACCACAGGTGTTTCAGATAGTTTTAATAATAAAATTGGATTAAAAACTTTAAAACCGAATGAAACTTATAACATAAGTTGGACAATAGACATAAGAAATAACTAAACTATAATTATGAATACCAATTTAATACACAAGATAAAAACGAGTTATAAAGAGACGTTTAAAACAGAGCCTCTTATGATATTCTCTCCAGGTAGAATTAATATTATCGGAGAGCATACCGATTATAATGATGGTTTTGTATTTCCTGCGGCTGTAGATAAAGGTATTGTAGCCGCCATTGGAAAGAGTGATTCAAAGAATTCATCAATAGCGTTCGCTGTTGATAAAAATGAGATCGTAAAGATTTATTTAAATGATTTAAAACCATCAGCCGAAGGAAGCTGGGAAAACTATGTATTGGGCGTTGTTGCAGAAATTCAAAACCGAAGTAAAACGATTGGTAATTTCAATATCGCTTTTGGAGGTGATATTCCTGGAGGTGCAGGAATGTCCTCATCGGCTGCTTTAGAGAATAGTGTGGTTTTTGGGCTTAATGAATTATTCGATTTGGGTTTATCTAAAGAAGATATGATTTTAATTTCCCAAAAGGCAGAACACAATTATGTTGGTGTAAAATGCGGTATTATGGATCAATACGCCAGTATGTTTGGTATTGAAAACCATGCCTTATTACTAGATTGCAGAACCGTAAAATCGAAACCTTTTAAAATCGATTTTAAAGACCATGAGCTCCTTTTAATTAATACCAATGTAAAGCATAGTTTATCTGATAGTGCTTATAATGACAGACGTTCGGTTTGCGAATCTGTTGCAAGTATGCTTAATGTAAAAGCTTTAAGAGATGCTACTGAATTTGATTTAGAATCTATAAAAGATAAAGTAACCCCAGAAAACTATCAAAAAGCCTTATATGTAATACAGGAAAATGAACGTGCTGTTAAAGCATCAAAAGCCATGGAAGCAGGCGATTTAAAAACTTTAGGAAAACTAATTTATGCATCACATAACGGACTTCAAAAACAATATAAAGTAAGCTGTGAAGAATTGGATTTTTTAGTTGAGCAAGCCAAATTAAATGGACATGTTTTAGGGGCCAGAATGATGGGTGGTGGTTTTGGTGGCTGTACTATTAATTTAATTCAAAAATCAGAAACAGCCTCTTTTAAAACATTTGTTTCAGAAGCATACCAAAATCAATTTAACAAAGAATGTTCTATATATTACGTTAAACTTTCAAACGGTACAGGCATTATTCAATAAAGAATCAAGCAGAATATTATGAATACAGATTTACAAGATTACTCACATAAACGCTTAAACATCCTTACAGGAGAATGGGTGTTGGTATCGCCACATCGTGCTAAACGTCCATGGCAAGGGCAAAATGAAGCCGTTTCAAAAGAAGTAAGACCTAGTTATGATGAAAGCTGTTATTTGTGCGCAGGCAATACAAGAATTAATGGAGAACAAAATCCAAAATACGAAGACGTATTTGTTTTTACCAATGATTTTGCAGCCTTACAAAATGACTCTAAACAATTTGAATTAAAGGAAGGTCTTCTTGTAGCTCAAAGTGAACAAGGCATTTGTAAAGTGATATGTTTTAGCCCTGACCACTCGAAAAGTTTGGCTGATATGGATCCAAAAGACATCACTAAAGTAGTTAATGCATGGCAAAACGAATACAAGTCACTCGGATCCAAGCCTAACATAAATTACGTTCAGATATTTGAAAATAAAGGCGCTGTCATGGGTTGCAGCAATCCGCATCCTCATGGACAAATATGGAGTCAATCAACCTTGCCTAATGAAGTAGATAAAAAGAATACACAGCAGTTAAAATATTACAAAAAGAATAAGCGTAGTCTATTAGCTGATTATTTGTCTCAAGAGTTGGAAAAACAAGAACGTATTATTTTTGAAAACGCATCTTTCGTTGTGCTAGTCCCATTTTGGGCCATATGGCCATTTGAGACGATGATTGTACCTAAAAAGGCTCAAAAGAATATTTTGGAAATGACCGATGAGGAAGCCAATCTTTTTGCTGAAGCTATTTCAGTTATCACCAAAGTATATGATAAACTATTCAATACATCGTTTCCCTACTCAAGTGGTATTCATCAGGCACCAACGAATGGAGAAGATAATAATCACTGGCATTGGCATATGAGTTTTTATCCGCCACTGCTAAGAAGCGCAACCGTTAAGAAATTTATGGTTGGTTATGAAATGTTTGGCTCGCCCCAACGAGATATTACTGCAGAAATAGCAACACAAAAACTAAGAGAATTATTATAATACTTCAGGGATGAAATTTGATGATTTACTTGATAAAAATATTCTTGTAACCGGAGCTACGTCTGGTATTGGAAAATGTTTAACTATCAAACTAATTGAAAATGGGGCTAATGTGGCTTTCTGTGGTAGATCTGCTGATAAGATGACTAAACTCTTGGCAGAAATTAAAGGTGCAAAAAGCAATTTTTTTTATAAAGTGTTCGATATAACTAATGAGGACGAAATTATGGCATTTGTAGCTGAAGCGACCTCAAATATAGGAACATTTGATGTTCTTGTAAATTGTGCTGGAGCCAATACCGCTCGATCTTTAGTTTCAAATATAAAAACGATGGATTTGGAGTATATGTTGAAGGTGAATACCATCGCACCATTTGTTTTTATTAGAGAAGTATACAAGAAAATGGAGATTGTAAAAAGGGGAACGATTATAAATGTATTATCTACGGTTTGCAATTTTTCAAATGAGGGGATTGGTGCCTATACTGCTTCTAAAGCCAGTTTTGATGCATTAGTTAAAGTTTTTAGAAAAGAAGTAAGACTTAGTAATGTGAAAGTTTGTTCTATATATCCTGGAGGCACAAATACAGCTTTTAGAGAAACAAATAAACCAGAATATTTGGAAGTGGAAAGCGTTGTCCAGGCAATATTTACGATGATATTAACTGATTCAAACACATCTATTGATGAATTAGTTATTAGACCAATGATAGAGAAAAATTATATTTAAAAGGATATTTTTTATCCTTAGATTTTTTAATAATAAACAAAATAACTAACTAAATTATTATGACATCAAATTTTGAATTTTGGGATTACTTTATTTTTATTGCCTATGCGGTATTAATATTGGGAGTAGGACTTTGGGTTTCCAGGGATAAAAAGGGCCATCAAAAGAATGCTGAGGATTACT
>NZ_DBNGMQ010000079.1:0-2710 GCF_057126245.1 Yeosuana sp.
AATTAATAACTTCAGGATGATTATATAAAATTTCTTGTAAATCTTCTTTGCAACCATTTCTTGCGATGTCAAAAATATTGTTTTGAGATTGCATTTGGTTGCAAACAGATACCAAGTAAATACTTAACAAAAACCTTATTATCATATGTTTATATGAAAAAATATTATTTATCATGTTAATTTTTTAATGGTTTTTCGATAAAACAATTAATACTTTCTTTTAAAGAAGAAAAAATAATATTAAAAACCCGGAAAGTAAATGATTGTCGTCAGTCTAAGTCAATTAACTGAATTAGAAAAGATTAATCAAAGTTTAGGAGCATACTTATCAAGACTATGACCATATTTAAAACTCCTTGCTTCGGTTATGGTGTTATGTTCAGAATCATAAATAACTTCAACAAAAAACTTGTCAATGGCATAACAATTACAACGCTCAATTTTAGTGACATAATTATCTAAAAAAATACCATGCTCTTTAACGGTGCGATATTTATTTTCAAAATAAAAACTATTAAACTCTTATAGAGCTATTGTTTTTTAATAAACTTAATTGTTTTTGAATTCTCAATTTTTAAAAAATATAATCCATTAGCTAAGGACTTAATATCTATTTTTTTATTAGCAGATATAATTCTATGAGATATTTCTATTCCTAAACTATTATAAATTCTATAATTACTTGATTTAAATAATGACGAAATTTGAATAAAGTCGGCAAGAGTTAAAAACAATTGCAGGCTTAAAAGAAAAGATTAAAAGTTCAGACGACTTATACAAACTCTATGTCAAAGGCAATAGGTTAGAAAAACAATTAAAAGACCTCTTAAAAACAACTTCGCCAAAAGAAATATTATTTGATATGATTGAGAAATCAAGGAATTAATTCAACTAATCTGTTATGGCGTTTAACAACTTATAAGATATTTAATATATTAGTGCTCATATAAAAGATATGTTCAATATATTCTATATTAGAGGTATATATAACATATGTTCTATATACTATTGTTGTACTTCATTACCAGAAACCAATAACCAATGATAAAATTCTTTCGAAAAATTAGACAAAACTTACTTTCAGAAAGAAAAACTGGAAAGTACTTTAAATATGCCATTGGCGAAATTGTACTTGTTGTTATAGGTATATTAATTGCTTTACAGGTTAATAATTGGCATGAGCACCAAAAAATTATTACTAATGAACAAGAAGTTTTAAAGTCTTTAGAAAAAGAAATCGTTAAAAATACAGAACAACTAGAAAAATATAAAACCAGAAACGATTTCTATTCTGAAGTAACTGCCGAAGTTATTTTAAAATTAAAACAAGGTAAAGAAACTTTTACTACTAAAGAAATTAGCGATTGTTTTAACTTCTATTCGAATATGGTTAATTCGCCAGTTTTGGATATGATTGTAACGTCAAATTCAAATTTATTGGTTAAGAGCAAAAATTTAATTGAAGAATTTAGGACTCTTCAGTATAAATATGGTGGTATTAGCAAACAGGAATTTTATCTGGATGACTTCTGGAATTCGAAGATTACGGATTTATTTATTTCGTGCGGATTTTCATTAGAATATGCAAAAACAGATCCCTTAATTAACCTTGCAGATATTGAAAAAAGCGGCTATTCAAAAAAGCAATTTATAGCTATGCTGAACATAAAGAAAGATTTACATAATTATACTTCTAGCAGAGTCAAAGAGGCATTGGATAAATCTGAAGAAGTTTTGCAATTATTAAAATATAATCCTAAATAAATCAAAAATTTAATAAACAAAACATGGGAAATTTCATTTTAGAAATAAAATAATGATTGGTGAAAGAAAATTAGTCCTGTAATTATCTGCTCGTTGCGATACCTATGCAACTTGAAAAATAACGAAAGCACAACAATTGCTATAAGTAATTGCTTGTTCTCGCCTACTTCTAAAAATCCTCAAGGGTTTTCAGCTTGGTGTTTACTTGCAAAGCTAATTTCTAAACCACGCAACTACTCATAGCCGAGACCGTTGTGTGTAATTTAAAAAAACCATATGCTAATCGAAAAATATTCATCAGATTGGATTAAAAATTTTGAGGATTTAAAACTCGAGATTGACAACGGTTTGAAAGGACTTAAATATCGAATTGAGCACGTTGGAAGTACATCCGTTCCTAAATTAGCTTCTAAACCGATTATTGACATTGATATAATTTATGAAAGCGAATCGGAATTTAAAAAAATAAAATCTGGACTTATAAGTATTGGATATTACCACAACGGAGATCAAGGAATTGAAATGCGTGAGGTTTTTAAAAGGACTGAAAACCAAACAAACCGAATTTTGGATTTTATAAAGCACCATCTTTATGTTTGCAAAATAGGCAGCAAAGCTTTGGAGAGGCATATTTTGTCCCGTAATTTTTTGAGAAAAAATGATTCTGCGCGATTGCAATATGAATCTATGAAGTATATTCTAGCCGAAAAAGCTAATCAAAACCAAAAAGTATATGCTGAACTCAAGGAATTAAATGTTAATGATTTCATTGATTCAATTATTGAATTGGAGAAGTTAAATATTAGAACAAAAAAAACGAACACGCAACACCATGTATAATTAATTGCTATGGTTAGTGCTCATCACGAAAATTCCTTCGGAATTTCCTCTGACAAGTATTTGTTTACTAAATTAGTTGCTATACACGCAACTAACCATACAGAAG
>NZ_DBNGMQ010000080.1:0-27581 GCF_057126245.1 Yeosuana sp.
TCATCAAAAGTTGATTCAACGGTATTTACATTTTCAGAAGCGATGTAAGCAAAATAAGGGATATGGCTTAACTCTCCTTGTGCTTCGTGCCTCATAATGTCTATAAAATCATCATTATAAGTACATAATGCAATGTTTGGCCGTTGCGAATTAATCAAATCGCGCATTCTATTTAGCAGCTCATTGGTGCTGTATTTCTTAAATTCTTGATATTTTAAGAAAACAGGATCATTCTCGTCTTCAACGGTAGGCAATGTCATACCTCCGGAGTATTCCTTAAAACGGATTTTATCGTTGGGATTTTGGTCAATGCCATGATATACACCTTTATAATAATCCATGGTGTTGTAGCCAAACATATTCACAAACATACCGTCAATAGGATAATTGTCTATTACCTCCTGAACAATTTCAAAAGCATGTTTTTGCATATATTCTCCGTTAACTGATGCTACCATCATTCCGTAATTATCTACTCTTTCCCCTTTCGGTGAAACATAAAACCAGTCAGGGTGTTCTTTAAAAAAGCTTTCATGAATACGGCTAAAATCAAATCTTACGATTACCCTTATTCCATTTTCATGACAAAGTGAAATCACACGTTCTAACATATCGTCTTTCACAAAAGGGTTTTTATAGTGAAAAGGAAGTTTTGTGGGGTAAAATGCCATGATACCTCCAGCATTAATTAATAAAGTATTTGCCGAATATTCAATTAAATCTACCAATAATGAGTCTGGATTTAGAGCACCTTCTGCCGCGGGTAAATTGGTTTGTATCATTCGAAGATTGTTTTTATTCCACCAAATTGAAGTGTCTAAAGTTGGATCAATTTTTTGAACTGTAGGACCCACCTCAATTTTATTATTTTGCTGACAGGAGAATAGTGTAATAAAGACAATGCTTAAAAGAATGTATTTGATTTGAAATGATAATATGTTTTTATAATTCCGCATTTTATGTAATTTTTTTAAACCTAATTATTATTTATTTTAATATCAACTATAACCTTTTTACCAATAGCACCCAATCCTGACCTGATGAATTATTCTCAATTTTAGGAGGGCTTCCCAACGAACGAATTCCACCTCCTTCTATTGATTCTACCGAACCAATTTGTAATTCACCTCCCGCAATCGGATTGTACCATTGAACACTAAAACTGCCTTTGGCTGAACTTAGGTTTAGCGTATAGGATTTAGAATTTGGCAAATAAATAGCATAAATCTCATCCTTCTTGCGCAAGCAATACGCTTCTTTTGAGTTAACTAAACCATGTTCGGGTTGCATTTCCCAATAAGGTAAATAGGTGTCAAAAAATACCTTCGCGTAGTTTGTAATTTCCCAAAGGCGATCTCTCTGTCGTAAATCTTCCGAAGTTAAATCATTATGTGGATGTTTGGCTCCAAAATACCATTCTACACCTGCTGCTCCCGAAAACAAAGTTCCCCAAAGTGCATAGCGTCGTAGTGTAGTATGATTTGGATCTTCGGAATCAGTCATAGCACCATCATACCACATTCCAATTTCGTCCATTGTAACAAGCCACTCATGTCGGGCATTAATGGACATTTCTTTAATACCTTGAACCACCTCTGGTGCATTCTTCCGCTCGTGATGTTGTAATGAAATTCCATCCAAATAGGGAAATCCGAGTAGACTATCTAGGACCGTTGCTCTCAAATCTTCAGTAGGCAATGTGTGGTTTAATACCGGGTGTTTATAAGGGTCATTCTTTTTAATAAATGTTGCTGTCGATTTCCGTTGTGCGTCCGTTTGAGCTCCAGTTGTAACCCAAGGGGCAAGTCCATTTTCCTCTCCTAAATTCCATATCAAAGCATTATGATGTCCAAACCGGGCAATCAGTTCATAAACGTATAACTTGCGCAATGGCCCCGTATCCCCACCATCTAACATGGTCTCATTTTCGGTTTCTTGTAACACTACATGTAATAATATTCCTTTTGATTGCATGTACTCAAATAGGATTTCCCACTGATCTAATTTACTCACATCAAATCGGGTAAAGTCATCAGGACTCACATAGGGCCATACGTCTTTGCCATCACCTAAAATATTTAAGGTTAAGAAATAGTCAGAGTTCATCCCTTTTGAGGATAAATAATTGATGGCTCCAATTAGTGATTTCCCTTTTCCATTTTTCCATGTGGGGTCTCCTGTTTTCCAATCCTTCAGGTGTGGTTCATAACTATGAATATCGGCAGTCGTGGCAGCTTCTCCCTCTCTTGCTTCCGCTTTGATACGATAGGTGCCATCAATATCAATGTAAGCCAATAGATTTTCCGGACTATTTGTTCCGGCTTTAAGCCAATAATTATTGGTGCCTATAAATTTAAAATACCCGTTAGATACTTCTATTCGTCCGTGTGCTCTAAAATCGTCACCTTCTTTATCCGATCTAACCACTAAAAAATTGCCTTTAGCATTCGAGATAGAAACTGTTTCTCCAGTATTTAAATCATCGCTAAGTGCAATGCTGTCTCCTTGACTAAGTTTTGCCGAGTAAGACCAAGTCCCTGTTTTATCTGGAGTAAAACGAACTTTCCAAATCGAACCAGTGTCTGAGCTCGTTTCAGAAGCATTTCCATCGGCAGCATAAAATCCACGTATCGTATGTTGAGTTTCCTTGTTTTTAAATTCTACAATTAATCGATAGTTCAAAAATGGATTTTCTTGAGCCAATTCAGATGATTCAGGTCCTTTGAAGGAAAGCGTTAAGGTATGCCACTGCATGTAAACGGGTGTAATATCTATTGTTTCAGATATTGGCTCGGCATCTTCTTTAGGTAATTCTAAACGTTCAATTGTTGTTAGTTCAGGCTCTCCACCATGCTTTCCGCAACCTGAAGCAGTATAAACATAGTTTCCTATGACGGCAAATCCGGTTCCATGTCTACCCTGATTAAAAGAAGGCCATTTACTCCATAATTTTGTTTTGGAGTTATAGGCTTCAACTTCATTATGTGCCTCCACTTGCTCAGCTGTTTCTCCGCCACCAATTATAATAGAATTATTCCAGGCAAAAGCAAAGTTTCCGGCTCGCATAGTAGGTATAGCTAAATTATTGCTTACTGCTTCCCATTCTTGCGTGTTGAAATTATAAATATTGCCATGGCTTACTGTTAAAGCCATATCTTGATCGCTTATTTTCGAAGTGGTTCGGCCTGCAAATGCAAAAAGCTTATTGCCAACAACTACAGCTTGAAAATGATCTCGTGCATTCGGTGCATCAGCCAAGGCTTTCCATTCGCCAGTTTTGGGATTATATTCATCAAACCAGGGTTTGTATCCATTCATATGGCCATTTGTAATCCCTCCTACTAAATAAATCCTGTTGTTGTGAACCACAACACCGGCACCACCTCTTCTTCTATGCTCAGGAATAGTATCGCCATATACATATTCATCACGTTCGGGATAATAAATAATAACCCTATCAACCGGCGTTTCATTTGGCCAAGTTCCTGTCATGGCACCAATTAAATAAATTGCATCGTTAAAAACTACTGGTTGAAAGTGATGTAACTCAATAGGCGTAGCCGATTTCTCAGTCCATGTATTTGTGGTAGGATCAAATACCGAAGTAGAATTAATCCTTCTCCCTCCCATTAAATATAATTTGTCTTTGTAAGCTACAAGACCTGCCTCATGGCGTGCTGTTGGTTTTCCCGTTGTTACTATTGTCTCCCATTTCCAATCGTCTGGCGTTGCGTTGCTGCAACTTTCAATAAATAAAATACTGATGATAGGAAAAAAAACTAGTGCTCTAAAAATGCGATTCATAGTTTTGAATATACAGTACATTTTAAGTGTATTATATTATAAATTAGTATTAATAACAAAATAATTCATAATATTTAACTTGCTCTATTGGCAAAGATTCTATATCTCTAATTTCAATATTTATATTAAATGCTCCAATTACGTCTCCTTCTTTTCTTTCATAATCGGCACTCCTTTCGCAATATCCGTAGTCCTTGGTTACAAACATGGGTGGCACTTGCATACATCGCCGTGTTCGTGTATGATTTGTACAGCTATCAATCCACAGGGTTTTCAGCTGCAGAAAATCAGATGATTAAAGATATTAATTTAAATTGGAGTAGAGAAGCACTATTAATTATACATGTTGTCGTGTGGCGTTTTTTCTCATTATTTCAAATTACATAAATCCTTAATCTCTATTTTTAATACTGCACTATCTAGGCTATTAGCAATAGTCCAGTTTTCACAAGCAAAATCCTGTTTTTTTAGTTGAAAGTAATTATGACCCAATAAAAAATAATATTTCGCCTCCATATGATTATAACTAATGGCCTTTAAAAGTTTAAAAATTGCTAAATCAAATTTCTCTTCTTTGTAATCATTAACACTACTATTATAGAAAGCCTCACCAATAACTTTGTCACTTAACATTGTCTTATTCTGTTGACCAAATGCTATAGGTAAAATATGATTTGAAGTCACATATTTACCACTCTTTTTATAGGGTTTCCAATTGGGCATATTATAGAGATGCTTAATAATTGCCGAATCCATTTGTTTAGTGCCATTTACAATGATGTCAACATTCGCTACTTTACCTTCTTCATTAATTTGAAATGCGGTAATTGTTCTGCCATTATATACCATGTTTCCTTTTCGTAATTCGTAATCAACTTTTTTAATATATTCCATTAGTTTCTTTTTACCTCCAGGAAATTCGGCATGAGCGTAATTATCATTAAGGGTATTTGGATTAATATTATCTAATTCATTTTCGAAACTACCATCTTCATTATACCAAATCCATTTTCCTGTAGCTTCTCCCATATTATAATGTGCTAATCGTGATATATTTCCTGTTAGATAATAAGCTTTCTCAGGACCGTGTTTCTTGTTGTTTTTAAATTCAAGAACAGATGACAGCTTCCCATTTGGATAATAGTGCTTGAACACACCTATTTTTTGAGTGAGATTTTTATCATTAAAATTGCTAGTCCTTTTTAATGAATCATTTAAATAGTAGTCTTGAACAACCCAAATATCATTCTGCTTTTGAACAGTGCGTTTAAATTTTGCGTTTAATTTTGACGTTTTTTCATTCTTATAGTTTATGTAGTAAGTTTTCAGCTTTTGAGAATAACCTTTAGAAGCAAAAATTAAAAAGGCTAATAAGAACAGTGATTTTTTCATTTAAGTTGGTTTTAAAATTCGGCCTACTTTATTCAGTTTTTAGTAAACCTGTTTTAGTTCAATGACACATAACGTGTTTGTGTATGAAAATTAGCGAGTTTTAGCGCCTTATTTTTTCATTTAAAGCAAATCTACAAAAAAAGCTAACCTTTTAGACTCGTACTTACTTCAATATTTTTTATATACGTCTTAAGTTTGTCTTTTGTTAAATTAGAGAAATTTATGAGCGTATTGTAAACAAAGGAAAGAGCAAAAAATTAGCGTTGATAGCTGTTGCAAATAAACTATTAAAACAGGTATTTGCTATTGCAAAATCAGGAAGGCCATACGATGAAAACTTTGTTTCAAAATTAGCTTAAAATAGCTTGTTTTTTTAACTCAGTTCTTTGTTGTAACTAGTTTTTATTTGTTTGATTTACATTGAAATTAAAAACATCAGGTCTTGAATAATGTCCAACGACATCAAACATTCGTTTTGCTTTAATAATGTCTTGAAGATTAATATCTGCATATAATATGCCTTCTTTTGCTTCTAGTGGTCCAGCGATGACGTTGCCGTTTGGTGCAATTATAGAACTATTGCCAACATTAATCCATTCTCTTCCTTTAGGGTAAAGTTTTTTAAACTCATACTGACTAGGAATATCATCCATTTTTAAAGCCATACAAGTGCTTATAACAAACAATCCTCCTTCCCTTGCAACATGCTGCATAGTTTGAATCCAGTTGGGACTTTTATCCCAAGTAGGTGAAACTAATATTTGAGTACCAAATTCGTAGATAGCATTTCGCGCTAAAGGCATCAAATTTTCCCAACAAATTAATCCTGCTATTTTTCCTGCTGAAGTGTTATAAGAAGATAAGGTGCTGCCATCTCCTTGAGAGTATATAAGACGTTCTCCGCCTGTTGGTATTAACTTTCTATGTTTACCTAGGATTAAACCTTTGTCGTCTATAAAAAGTAAGCTATTAAATAAACTTGCATTACTGCTTTCAGTATTCCGTTCATTCATACCAATAACAACATTAATCCCAGCTGTTTTAGCCGCTTTACAGAGCTTTTTTGTAGAATCATCGGGTACAGAAACAGCATTTTTAACAAGTTTTAAGTAAAGCTCATTTAAATCAACTCCTTTGCTATTTGGAATAAGCCATATCCAATCTGGATAACCAGGAATATAAGCCTCTGGAAAAACGATTAAGTTAGCACCATTTTCACCTGCCTCTAAAATTGCCTTACAGGCTTTTTCAACCGTTTTTTCTTTGTTTAAGAAAACAGGTGAAAGTTGTGCAGAAGCTACTTTTATATTTTTTTTTATCTCGTTCATTCTTTAATTAGTTACAACGTGTTCGTGTATGATTATGTTACGGGAAATAAGTTATGATTTTCCGATGAAAGTCTAAGTTAATTAATTCTGAGCAATTTCCATTTGGGAAATTCAGAAGTAATTAATTATTTATGTTGTTGGCCTTAGTTTTTCATTGATATCGAAAGTAATGATCGCAATTTGGGTAGTTTACTTGACTGTTATTATTTTCTAATTAGAATATAATTGTTTCGGCATCTGTCAACAATTGAATATTTCCATTTTTCTTAGTTTTTCGTTATATTTGTTTAGATATAACGATAACGAAATGATAAGTATTGAAGAAGCTATAAATGCTGTTATTAAAAACAGTAACCATATCTCAAAAGAAACAACGTTATCAATTGATAAAGCTAATCGATCAATTCTTTTTCAAGATATATATGCTCCAATTAACATGCCTCCATTTAGGCAATCAGCTATGGATGGGTATGCCATTAACTTACATGACGAATTAAAATATGCATTAGTTGGTGAAGTAAAAGCAGGAGATGGACATCAACCTAAATTAAAAAAGGGTGAATCTGTTAGAATTTTTACTGGAGCACCAGTCCCGGATTCTGCTAATGCTGTTGTTATGCAGGAAAAAGTAAATGTTGATATAGATAAGATTATTATTCAAAGTAATCCTGCTAAAGAACATAATATTCGTCCATTGGGAGAGCAGGTTAAAAAAGGGGATTTAGCTTTAAAAAAAGGAACAAAATTAACTCCTGCTGCTATTGGCTATTTGAGTTCGTTAGGTATAACTCAAGTTCTAGTTTACAAAAAGCCGTCAATAGCGTTGATAACCACTGGGAATGAACTGGTTGAAGCCGGAAAATCATTAGCATTTGGTAAAATATATGAGAGTAATTCTACAATGCTTAAGAGTGCCTTGTTACATATTGGTTTTGATAATGTTTCTATTCATAAAATAGACGATAATTATGATGATACTTATAACGTATTACAAGATGTTATAGTTAAAAACGATATGATCATAATTACCGGTGGTATTTCAGTTGGTGATTATGATTTTGTTGGAAAAGCTTTAAAAACTTTGGATATTGAAGAGGTTTTCTATAAAGTCAATCAAAAACCGGGGAAACCTTTATTCTTTGGAAAAAATAAGAATACCCTTTTGTTTGCCCTACCCGGAAATCCTGCAGCGGCCTTATCTTGTTTTTATATTTATGTCTATACAGCTTTAAAAAATATGACGGGTTTAAATGATATCTTAACAAAAGTCATGGCAATTTCTGATTCAAATTTTGAAAAGAAAGGAGACAGACCTCAATTTTTAAAGGCAATTTATAAAGATGGTAAAGTCACTATTTTAGAAGGTCAAAGTTCTGCCATGCTACAAACCTTTGCAATATCAAATGCCTTAGTAAAAATGACTAGCGATTTTGATCGGATTGAAGTTAATGATATGATTGAAGTGATGCTATTACCTATTTAAAAATAAACAGATGAATTATAAAATTAAAAGTAGAATCTGGATTGAATTAGATGATAAAGAGTTTTTAGGTGAGGGAAAAGTTCAATTATTAAAGGCCATTAACGAAACAGGCTCGTTATCAAAAGCGGCTAAATCAATTAATATTTCTTATAAAAAAGCGTGGCATCTTATGGATGCTGTTAATAAAACAACAAAAAAACGAGTAACGATAAATAGTATAGGAGGAAAAGGCGGTGGAGGCACCGAATTAACACCTTATGGAAAATCTTTAATAAAAGTATTTGATGATATGAACAAAAAATGTTGGGACTTTTTAGATGTTCAACTTGAAAAAATTAGCAGTTTATAAATCATGTTACAGTTAGAAAACATCTATCTATTTCTTATTATATTGCCTGTAATATCCTTTTTATATTCTAGTGTTGGTCACGGTGGCGCCAGTGGTTATTTAGCACTTATGGTCTTGTTTTCTTTTGCTCCAGAAACCATGAAGCCTACAGCACTTTTACTTAATTTGTTTGTGGCCGGTATTTCGTTTTATTATTATTATAATGAAGGGTATTTTAACAAAAAATTGTTCGTGTCATTTGCAATTAGTTCTATTCCGCTGGCTTTTATTGGTGGTACTATAGATATTGACGCTTCGATTTATAAGAAGATTTTAGCAGTTTTATTAGTCTTTGCCATATTAAAAATGTTAAATGTTTTTGGTAAAGAAAGTAATCTGATAAAACAAATTAAACCGTGGCAAGGATTAATTGTTGGTGGGATCATCGGGTTTTTCTCTGGTTTGATTGGTATTGGTGGGGGTATTATATTAACACCGGTTATTTTATTATTGCATTGGGGTAAAATGAAGGAAGCAGCTGCTGTTTCGGCCTTATTTATTTGGGTGAATTCAGCATCAGGATTAATAGGTCAAATAAGCACCGGAACTCGTTTAAATATGGAATCCTTTATATTAGTAGCCATAGCGCTTATAGGAGGTGTTTTAGGAGGGTATATGGGAAGCAAAAAATTAAATAACCAAAAACTTAGATATATTTTAGCAGTGGTTCTTTTTATGGCATGTTTTAAATTATTTTTCACTTAATATGATAGATAAAAAAGACATAACGGGTATTATTTTAGCTGGCGGAAAAGGCTCTAGAATGGACAAGGATAAAGGCTTTTTAGAGTTAAATGGAAAGCCGTTTATAACGTATAGTATTTCGGCAATTAAACCGTTAGCATCTCGTATATTGATTGTTTCAAATAATCCTGATTATGATCAATTTAATTTTATACGGGTTGAAGATATTATCAAAGAATCAGGGCCATTGGCTGGAATCTATTCGGGTCTTATGAGTTCTAATACAGAATATAATTTGGTGCTAAGTTGTGACATTCCCTTGATTAAAACGGATGTTTTAGAAAAGCTAATAGCTGCACAAGATGGAAATTCAGATATAATACAAATAGAAAGTATTGGTAAACCAATGCCATTAATAACGCTTTATAATAGGCAATGTAAAACGATATTTTATAAGCTTTTACAGAACGATGAACGTCGTTTGCATATCGCATTAAGTCAATGTAAAGTAAAAAATGTAATATTAGACTTTGAAAATGAGTTATTTACAACAAATATTAATGCGCCAGAAGAATTAAATTTAATAGCAAATGTTGATAACAATTAAATATTTTGGAATGCTAACTGAAGTAACAAATTGCGAGGAAGAAACTATGAATTTCTATGGAAATGATATTTCAGAATTGTTAGATATGCTTTATGTAAAGTATTCAGGTTTAAAAAATAAAGATTTTCAAGTAGCGCAAAATCAGGAATTAGTGTCTATTAAAACTAAATTAACTAGTAACAAAATTGTATTAATGCCACCATTTTCTGGCGGATAATTATAATGGATAGATATAACCGACATATTATTCTTTCAGAGATTGGTCAATCTGGTCAAGATAAACTTTCAAAAGCGAAAGTTTTAATGGTTGGAGCGGGTGGTTTGGGTTGTCCTGTATTACAATATCTTGTAGCGGCTGGTGTTGGTACTATTGGTATCATAGATTTTGATATTGTTGAAAAATCTAACCTGCAACGTCAAGTATTATTCGGTTCCTCATCATTAGGAAAAAATAAAGCGGATGCTGCAAAAAGAAGATTGTTAGACTTAAATGACAGTATTATTATAAATTCCTACCCTGAAAGATTAACATTTAAGAATGCAATTAATCTATTCAATCAATATGATATTATTGTTGATGGAACAGATAATTTTGAAACTCGCTATCTTATAAATGATGCGTGTATTATAACAAACAAACCATCTGTTTTTGGCGCTATTTATAAGTTTCAAGGACAAGTATCTGTTTTTAATTTTAATGAAGGTCCGTCATATAGGTGTGCATTTCCAAATAAGCCAAAACAAGGAGCAGTACCGAACTGTTCAGAAATTGGTGTTCTAGGTGTGTTACCGGGTATTATTGGAACAATGCAGGCTAATGAAGTTCTTAAAATTATTTTAGGTATTGGTTCGGTACTTTCAGGAACCTTGCTTTGTTATGATGCCCTAACGAATAAAAGTTTTACCGTAAAGGTTAATAGATCAAACACGGAAATTAAAAAAGTATTGTTGAATAGTAATGATTTCAATAAACGTAAAATGAACGATGATTGTAAGGTTGAAAATTTTGAAGTTTCCATTAAGGAAATAGTAAAAACTAAAAATGTTCAGTTTATTGATGTAAGGGGAGTTCATGAAGAACCAAAGCTAGAGGGTGTTCCTGTTACAAGTATTCCTTTAAGTTCTTTTTTAGAACATCTAGATGCCATTAAAAGTGATAGGAAAAAAGCTATTTTCTGTCAGTCGGGTATTCGATCAAAAATGGCAGTTTTCATTTTAAATAAACATAACATTCATAATTGTTATAGTATTAAAGAAGGAGCTTCAGAAATTAATAGGTATTTAAGAGAATTACAAAAACTAGAATCTAATGAGTGATAAGAAACCAAAGCGTGTTTTTAAAGAAGGCGCTATTTCATCTGAATTTATAGGTGAATCGATAGCCAAGCATCAAACCAAAACAAGTATTGGTGCGCATAATATTTTTTTAGGTCAGGTTAGGGCAGATGTTAAAGATAATAAAACAGTAGCAGCCATAGAGTATACTGCCTATGAGGAGATGGCGAATACCAAGTTTCATGAGATTCGAGAAGCCGCTTTTAATAAGTTTAACCTTACCTGTATGCATATTTATCACAGTTTAGGTAGGGTAAATGCCGGAGAAATATGTTTGTTTGTTTTTGTGTCTTCACCCCACAGAAAAATGGTTTTTGAAGCCTTAGAATTTATTGTAGAAGAAATAAAAGCAAATGTGCCAGTTTTTGGAAAAGAGATTTTTGAAGATAGTTCGCATCAATGGAAAGTTAACAATTGATTATTGATTATTATGAAGGAAGCATTAAAAACAAGAACTAAAATTTTTGCCCATAACTGTATAAAAATTACTGAAGCACTTCCTAATACATATCTTGCTAATCCTATTAAAGGACAATTAATCAGATGTTCAACATCTGTTGCTGCTAATTACAGAGCAACATGCATTGCGCAATCAAAAGCAAGTTTTATTGCAAAAATCAGTATTGTAATTGAAGAAATAGACGAATCAAACTTTTGGTTAGAATTCGCATTAGATGAACGCATAATACAAAAAGATAGCATAGAATATTTATTAAAAGAATCTAGCGAATTGACAGCAATATTTGTAGCTTCAAGAAAAACAGCAAGCAAAAAATAATCAATAGAAAATAATCAATAGACAAAAAGAGGAAATGGTCGATATTACACATAAAAGTTCTACATTAAGAACAGCCGTAGCGCAAGCTATTGTAAAAGTTAGCAAGCCAGAAACGATTGAGGCTATTAAAAATGATACAGTTCCTAAAGGGAATGTATTTGCCATGAGTAAAGCTGCGGGATTATTAGGCGTTAAAAGAACCCCAGATATTTTACCTGACTGCCATCCGTTGCCCATTGAATACAGCAATGTAGAATATGAAATAAATGGATTGGAAATAACTATTTTATTTACCGTAAAAACCATTTATAAAACAGGGGTAGAGGTAGAAGCTATGCACGGCGCAAGTGTCGTAGCTCTCAATATGTATGATATGTTAAAACCCATTGATAAAGGCATTGAAATACATCAAATAAAACTACTTAACAAAAAAGGGGGTAAATCAGATTTTACAGATAAATTTAGAAAAGATTTAACGGCAGCAGTCATCGTTTGTTCAGACACCATTTCAGTAGGACAAAAAGAAGATAAATCCGGAAAAGCTATCATCAAAAAACTTAAGGAATGTGATGTTAAAATAGCCAATTATATTATTATTCCTGATGAAAAAGAGGTTATACAAGAAAAAGCTAAACTATTTCAAGGGCAAAACATCGATTTAATAATATTTACGGGAGGAACCGGTCTATCAAGCAGAGATGTAACGCCTGAAGCTTTATTACCACTATTAGATAGAAGAATTCCTGGTATTGAAGAAGCTATTCGTAATTACGGACAAGACAGAACTCCGTTTTCTATGTTATCAAGGAGTATGGCAGGTACTATAGATAATTGCTTAATACTAGCATTACCGGGTTCAACCAATGGAGCAAAGGAATCAATGGAAGCTATTTTTCCATCAGTTTTACATATATTCAGAATATTAAAAGGTGCTAGACACGATTAAATGACTAACAAGAATAACATATTACAAGATACTCATGGCAGAGATCATGCATATTTGCGTATTTCTTTAGTGGAGCGCTGTAATCTTCGCTGTTTTTATTGTATGCCTGCAGAGGGTGTTCAATTGACTCCCAAAAGTCATATTATGACTTATGAGGAGATTTATAAGATAGCAAAAACATTTGTGTCCCATGGAGTTACTAAAATAAGATTAACTGGTGGAGAACCTTTAATTAGAAAAGACATCCATTTTGTATTAAAGAAATTAGCATCCTTACCTGTTGAATTATCAATAACAACTAATGCGGTAATCATCCATAAATTTATTGACACTTTAAAATTGTATGGCGTTAATAATATCAATGTGAGTTTAGATTCGTTAGTAAAAGAAAAGTTTAAAAAGATGACTCTTAGAGATCTTTTTGATATTGTTTATAATAATATCTTACTTCTTGTTAAAGAAGGCTTTAATGTAAAAATAAATGCCGTATTAATAAGAGGCGTAAATGATGATGAGATTATTGATTTTATCAACCTCACCAAGGAGTTGCCTGTTACGGTTCGTTTTATTGAGTTTATGCCTTTTGATGGTAATAAATGGGATTTAAGTAAAATGGTATCTTATAAGGAAGTAATGACTTATGTTAACGCCTCTTTTTTAAATACTGAAATGGAACGACTAAAAGATGCTCCTAATGACACATCGAAGAATTACAGAATAAAAGGGTATAAAGGGCGTTTTGCTATTATAAGTTCAGTAACAAACCCATTTTGTGATTCTTGTAATAGGTTGCGATTAACGGCTAACGGACAATTAAAAAATTGTTTGTTTTCTACTTCAGAATCCGATTTATTAACGACACTTCGTAACGGAAAATCAATTGAACCCATTATTCAAAAAGCGGTTCAAAGTAAATTTAAAGTACGAGGTGGGATGGATACTTTAGAAAAATTTCAAGAACCAAAATTTCATAATCAAAACCGAAGTATGATAACGATTGGCGGTTAAAATTTGTTTTTGTTTTACAAATATTCAACAAACGAATATTCAAAACACTTGATACTTTGTTCGAAATTAACTATGTTAATCTGGTCAATAGCTTTTTAAAGTAAAACCAAACGTTAAAAACCGATCTTCTTCTTTTTGGTTTTCTATCACTATACTTTCAAATGTATGTCGGTAATTTATTTTAAAGTTTAAAAACTGCCAAATAGGTAGTTCTAGTCCAACATCAGCTTGCCATCGAAAATTATTACTTTGTTCAAGAGAAGGCTGAAAATAAAGTTCATGATTTAGAATTACTTTCTTTTTAAACACTTGATATTTGCCATTAACCCAAATAGTACCACGTAACGTTTTGATAGACTTGTTTCCATCATACTCTGAAAGGTTAAAGTTAGTTTTGGAAAAATCTGTTTGTTCATATTCGCTTGAAATCGACAATTTGAGCCAATTATTTTTTTTATTCAGAATTTGAAAAGTGGTTCCTGCACCTAATAGATACCGTAAATCAATTTCCCTTCGAAAATTGGTGCTAACAAACCCCAATACAAATGGATATATTTTTCGCTCAGGATTAAGATATAAAAAGTTGAGACTTAAAATATCTTCATCTGCTTTTTCCTTACCAAACTCTTGATAAACATAGGAATTTTGGTTTTTGAAAACCCATTTCTTCCATGGTTTAAAACTAAAATCTGATTTTGCTCTAAAAATTACAGTTTCTACATTTCCTCCCTGATAAAATCCAGTTAAAGAAAGACTTGCTTTCACATTAAGCGTATCGCTTTCGTTGATTTGAGCCAAAAGGACGATGGGAAAAAACAAGAAATAATATAAAACTTTTTTCATTCTATGTTGCTGTATAATGGCTCTTTTGTTACATGCCAGATATATACTTTATTTATGAACTATTAACTTTAAGTTTATTAAAGTTGTTTTGTACTATAAGTTCAAAACATAAGGATATCATTAGTTAATTAATGAGCAAAAATATTAAAATTTTAGTTTTTTTCTAAGTTTAAGCTTACTTTGTATTTCGATTATTTTAAAGGTCTAAAATTAGTTTTTGTTGAATTAACAACACTGCTGTTAACTTCTTTTAAAAATGGATTTTATGTATCTTGTGGTAAGTTATCATTAGGGTTTAATGTGTATTCAGTAGTGAAAACTTATGTTCCTTTACCATTTATTATCTCATAAATCAAAGCAGCTTTTTCATAGGCTAACGTAGTAAAATGAGCGTGACACGACTTTCAATCTCTAACCTCTTTAGTGGGCGTATTTGGCAAACTAGGGGCTATTCCTAGTGAATTATCAATAACAACTAAGGCGGTAATCATTCATAAATTTATTAACACTTAAAAAAAAGATAGCGTTAATAATAGCAATATGAGTTTATATTCTTTAGAAAAAAGGGTGTAAAAAGATGACTCTTAGAGATTATTTTGATATTGATTATAACAATATCTTACATCTTGTTCTTAAATAATAGCGGTATTGATAAGATAGATACCTAAATGATGATGAGATTATTGAGTTTATGCACTTGATACAAGGTTGGAAGGACACTTTAGAAAAACTATAAGAACCAGAACCTCATAATCAAAACCCAAATATGATTGCTATTGTAGGTTAAAATAGCCTTATAAAATAATTTATAAGGCTATTTTTTAAATTACATGTTAATGTTCTAAATAAATAATAATTGACAGCCATCTTGATCTGCTCTACTATAGAAATCTCCAATTGTTAAAATTCCATCTAACTCATCAATGAGGTCTTCTTTTTCTAAATGAAACATATCTACTGCCAGTTTGCATGCCCAAAGTTTACATCCAGAATCCGAAAGTATTTCTAAAAATTCTCCAATGGGAGGCATATCTAGTTTTTCCATTTCCTTTTTCATCATTTTAGTCGCTAAGGCTTCTACTCCAGGTAAGCCTCCTAGCATAGTAGGCATATGCATCGCTGGGTTTCCAACTGTAGCTACATGCAGGTGTTCTAGTTTCTTCTTTTGAATGGCTTCCAACCCAAAAAACGTAAAAAATATTTCTGACTCAATACCTTCCATTCTAGCACCATTTGCCATAACAAATGCAGCGTATGCATTTTCAATAGTAGCCTTTGATAAAATAAAAAGCATTTTTTTAACTTTAGTACTCATAATTTTATGATTTTATATTATTAAATACAGCTCTTTGGTTTTGGTACACCTGCTATTTTTGTAGATACTTTTAAAGGTCCTCCAGGGAAAAGCGCGTAAAATTCTTTAATATCTATTACACCACTTTTTTTAATTCCTCTTATAGATAAAGCAACATTGTTTTTAACTTGTTCCTGAATCCAATAAAGAACCTCCCAGTGTTTATCGGTCAATTCTATACCATGTTGTTGAGCCATTTCAATAGCTATTTCCTTATTCCATTGTGATAGATCTGTTAAATATCCATCTTCTGTAACATCTAGTCTGATGCCTGCTATGTTTAAATCCATAATAATTGTTTTTAATTTAATTTATTTTTTTTCCTTTTAAACTCATGTTTCTACTTACCATTGGTATTGGTATTCCTTTCAAAAGCATATTCCAATAAATCCACCTAAACGCTAATTTACCCCAATGATTGAAAATACTTTCTTTTAATAATCTAAGAGGACCGATACCTGCTATTGGAAAAGCACCTTCTAAAGGTTCATATTTGTAATTGAAATCAATTAATAACGCTTTGTTATTACCAGTTTCAATAAAACAATTTGCATGCCCATCAAATTCCTCTTTAAGAGGTTGGCCATTTATATATAATAAGATGTTATCGGTCAAAGTCTCAGAAGCAAAATGGGCAACTGAGCCCGCTTTAGAGGCGGGTATATTACTTGCATCTCCAATTACAAATACATTTTCGTAATCTATAGATTGCAATGTGTTATGATGAGTTGGTACAAAATTCAAATCATCTCCCATACCTGAGCGCTCAATGACTTCATCACCCATGTTCGTTGGAACGGTAACAAGTAAATCAAAGTCAACAGCGGTTTCACCATAATCAATAATTTGGTTCTTATCATTATCAACTCTTTCAATATTGAAATCTGTAATAACCTTAATATTTTTTTCTTTCATTAAATGGCTTAGAGCTGCTGTTGCTTTTGGTTTGGTAAATGCCCCTCCAAGTGGTGTGACATAGGTTAAGTCAACTTTGTCTCTCATGCCTTTTTTTGTAAAATAAGAATCTGCTAAAAACACAAATTCTAAAGGTGCTACCGGGCATTTAATTGGCATTTCTGTAAAGTGAACAACCATTTTTCCGCCTTTCCAGTCTCTTAATTTATTTCGTAATGCTAAAGAACCTTCAAAAGTATAAAAATCAAAAACCGTTTTATGCCAGTTTTCACCTTTCATGCCTTCAGTTTCCTGAGGCGCAATTTTACAACCTGTTGCAATTATTAATACGTCATATGCTAAGGTTTCATTTTCTAATTGAACTTTGTTTTCTTCTGGGAAAATTTGTTCAATTTTCTTCTGTATATAATTGACCCCTTTTGGAACAAATTTTTTCCCAACTTTTTTTACCTGATCTTCTGTGTAAATATCAAAGGGTAGAAAAAGAAAACCTGGTTGATAATAATGTGTTTTATACTGATCTACTATAGATATTTTCCATTCTTTTTTTGGGAGTTTAGAAACTAAATGATTCGCCATCATTGTTCCTGAGGTACCTGCTCCTAAAATGACTAAATTTTTCATTCTTTTTGGTTTAAAAATCTGATTGCCTAATGATAAATTATGCAATATTTATTTAGTGTAAAATTAATTCTTTAGGCAGGTAAAAAACATGATTAATATCATATTTAAACCCTTGTGTAACAATGGTTACATAAGAATTTTAAGGGATAATTTATTTTTTAAATTAGATGAAAAGTCAGAGGTTTTGTCTCTGCTTATTATTAGTTTTTAGAAGGTTTATTTAAAGAATCTAGCATTTCTATATCATTATTTAGATTACTTTTTATTTTTGTCAAATAGTCATGAAGTTCCCTTTTTTCCTTTTTAGAATTATTATAATTGTTCAATGGAAGGCAATTAGTATTCCTATTAAAACAAGATTAATTTCATCAATGGCAAAAAGTAGGTATTTGCTAAACTTGTTTTCAGTAAGAAATTTTTGTCTTCTTTTTCTAAAGAATTTTATCATTGGTCGGTTAGTTTCTCATGAAGATATTTAACAAATAATTAAACACCTAAATATTCATAAATAGTTATAATGTAATTTTATAAATAAAAAAAGCCAGAGAATGAAATTCTCCGGCTTTTTATTTTTGTTTTTATAATTTTTTATTTACTATTTTTTAAAAGTATAACTAATACCAAACTGAATCATAGAAGTAGTCATTTCGTAAGATACAGAAGACCCTGGTATTGCTCCTAATGGATTTAAAATCTCCCCTTGTGTTGCACCATTACTATCTCCATAATGATAAACAGCATCAACTTTCCAAGTATCATTTACTATATAACTTAAACCAAATTGATAGGCGTTTTTAATAATGGCTGTTGCTGGTATATTAAAGAAGGTAACATCACTATCAATTGGATTTGAACTATAGGTATAGCCAACTCTTAATGGTAATTTACTAATTCCTTTATATTGTAATCCTGCGGATAATATGTATATATCTTTCCAACCAAACCCAGCTACAGAGGCAGTTTGCGTCCATCCCGTGTTTGCAAAACCTGCTGTATTTTCATAATCTACTGTTCTAAAATCTAATGCTAAATCTATATCTCCTTCTGAATATCCAAGACCAACTGAAAATATTGCTGGGTAGTCCATTTGAAATTCGTTTTTAGAAGTACTATTATCGAGGTAGGTATTGTCAAATTTGAATTTAAGAAATGTTTGAGGCATTTTATATGAAGCACCAAATTTTAATCCAAATCCCGTATCATAAAATAATCCGAATTGTGCTCCAAAGCCTATAGCTGATGCTTTATCAGTAGTAGGATAACCAGCTGCTGCTGTTGGACTTGCTGTTGGGTTTGGTGCTAATTCTAGCGCTGCATAGTTTATAGTAGGTTGTACACCTATAGAAAACTTATCTGTTAATTGATAAGCCCAAGTGGCTCCCACTTGTAACAGCATATAATCGGATTCTATATGACCAAAACCACCTGCAGCTTGCGGATAATTTATTGGATTAGAATTTTCCATAGGATTAAAAGTTGCACTAAAAGGATTGTTCGCTTCTTCTGGGAATGTAACTCCAAAACCACTAATGCCAAATGCAGATACTCCAAAAGTATGCTTACTTCCTTCTTTACCCCAAACCATTGCGAGGGCAGGCATCGGTGACACACCTCTGTCATCTTTAGTTGTTCCTGAAACACCAGGTGCGCCAGGCCCTAACATTCCTGCAGGCAATGCCCCAGATAATTCTGGTGACGAAAAGAATAAGCCAACATCTAGTTTAATAATTTTACTATCAAAAACAGATAGAGTTGCCGGATTCCATTGCATGGCTCCAGAAATATCTAATGGTTGCGCCGTAGAAGCACCTCCCATTGACATATTAACTGCACCTACACCTTGCATGATGTGTCCTGCTTGTGAATACATCATAGCCGAAAAGCTTAAAAAAATTAGTTGTAAATAAAATGATTTCATATTTAGTAAGTTTATAAAAAAAAAATATTATCACGTTTACTTTTTTCATCTATAATTTAAGGACGTTTTAATACTATTTTTGTTAAAAAATATTTTTACAAATTTATGTCACTAAATTGAAGATTGTTATGACTTTTGTCATAATTTTAATATTAAAAAATACCACCTTTTATAAATTTAAAAGGTTTTTATATTTTTAATTTATTTCAAGTGGTTTTAAGCATTATAGTTTAGATGATTTAAAAAATTTGCACATGTTTTTTTAAAAATGATATTGGGTTACTAAAATCTTAAATACTATTTGGATTTTTTTCTTCCAAAAACTTCTTGGATTTTAATACGATATATAATAGGAATGGTTCCAGAACTCAATTTGCTCGAAAATGAATTAATTACTTCTGGATTTTTTGTTTCTTTTTCTGCCAAAATCTTTTTTACGTTTTTAGAAAAACTGTGAAGATACATTTTAGCTTCGCTACCATTTAATTCTTCAAATTCACCTATTAGAAGTAGCGTTTTCCATTTTTCTAATGACTCTATCTCATCTATTTGAATTGAAACAGAAGGGTTTAAGCGCATAGCATTTATTTTATGCCCTTCATTTGAATAACTTATTATAATATTCTCTTTTTCATTAAAATAATAAGTTATAGGTACAATATATGGCGTACTGTTAGCAATATAGGCTAAACGAGCAATGTAGTTATCATTAAGTATTTTTAAATATTCTTCTTTAATAATTTTTTCAGACATGGTTGCTCTTTTAATCAATTAGAAAAATAAACACATTATAGTATGGTATTGCCAAATTGAAATTTAGGAAAAAAATCAAATTCTTTTTATGATTTTAGTCATATTCGTTTTTTATATAATATAATTTACTATGTACATCATGTCATTTTTATTAATAACTCCAAATTCTTGCCGGAGATGTTTACCTTAATTTAAAAATAATCATTGTTGGAACAGTTCTTAAGAGATGTTTTTAATGATAATATGTAATTTATATTTACCTTTTTTTTATGATTTGTTATAATAAATAGAACATATTTCAAGAAACATTTTATAAAATTTAAAAACCAATAATATGTTATTCTTCTTTATATATATTTTTCTATTTTTATGATTTTAAACTTTAAACCAATTAATTAATGTTTCAAAACGATCAGAGTGTTTTTAATTTACTTTTTGAAGCTGTTTCTGAAGGTGTTTTAGTGGTTGATAAATCCCAATTTATTGTTGCAACAAATAGTTCTGTTGAAAAAATGTTTGGTTATGAGAACAAAGAACTAATAGGAGAACATTTAGATATTTTAATTCCAAAAAATTATCATTCAGGTCATAGTGCACATTTTAATGGATTTATAAAGCAAAATGTGAGCAGAAAAATGGGAAACGGACGGAACTTAAATGGTCTGCGTAAAGATTCTACTGTATTTCCTCTAGAAATTGGTTTAAACCCTTTTGAAGTTAATAATTCGACCTATGTTATGGCCTTAGTGGTTGATGTTTCCGTAAGAAAAAAACATGAAAATGAAATTTTAGAGTTGAATTCTCAATTGGAGGAAAAGGTTTTAAAAAGGACACGTGAACTAAGGAATGTAGTCGATGAACTTAAAGCTGTTAATAACAGATTAGAGGCAGAGAATAAAAGGCGTGTAGAAGCAGAAAGAAAAGCTAAAACGGCTTTAAAAAAAGAAATAGAACTTAACGAATTAAAAACTAAATTCTTGTCTTTAGTATCCCATGAATTTAAAACACCATTAAGTGGTATTTTAACATCCACCATGTTATTAGGGAAATATAAATTAACTGAGCAACAGAAAAACCGCGATAAGCATATAAAAACGATAACAGACAGAGTGCATTATCTTAATAATATTTTAAATGACTTCTTATCTATAGACAAACTTGAAACAGGGGAAATTAAATATAACTTTAAAGACTTTAAATTGAGTAAGGTTTTAAACGAAGTTGTTTATAATTGTAATCTCTTATTAAAAGAAGGGCAACGAATAAAATATCCTGACAATATAGATGAGATGTCTATGTTTCAAGATGAAAAAATTGTAGAATTAGCCTTATCTAATTTAGTAAATAATGCGTTAAAATATTCTCCAGAAAATACAACGATTGATATCGGAGTTAAACAAGATGTTAGTGAAACCACTTTTTTAATTTCGGATGAGGGCATAGGAATTCCAGAAAATGATCAAAAAAATATTTTTAATCGTTATTTTAGAGCTGAAAATGCCTTGCTAACACAAGGAACTGGAATTGGGTTAAATATTGTTAAAACTCATTTAGAAAACCTTGGCGGAACTATTAAATTTAAAACTGAACAAAATAGAGGAACCACATTTATAATAACCATACCAAATAAACCCTAAAATGAAGAAAATATTATTGATAGAAGATGATGTTGTTTTAAGAGAAAATACGGCTGAACTTTTAGAATTATCAGGTTATACAGTTGAAACAGCTTCAAATGGTAGAGCAGGAGTAGAAGTTGCAAAAAAGTTTAATCCGAGCATCATTGTTTGCGATATTATGATGCCAGAACTCGATGGATATGGCGTTTTAGAGACGCTATCAAAAAATGAGACAACAAAATTTATTCCTTTTATTTTTTTATCAGCTAAAACAGAACGGCAAGATATTAGAAAAGGTATGAATCTTGGAGCTGATGATTATATAACAAAACCATTTAACGAAGAAGAACTAATAAGTGCTATTGAAAGTAGATTAGCCAAAGTTGCTATATTACAAGACGAAAGACAAACAATCGGATTTGTTGAAGAAAATACTGATGGAGATGAAATTAGAACTCTCAACGACTTAAAAAATTTCTTTGATGATAACGGTAAGGTTTTTAATTACTCAAAAGGAGAAATTATTTATGAAGAAGGTAATAATTCAAACTATATATTTTTAATTAGAAAAGGAGTTGTTAAAAATTTTAAGTTTGATAATGAAGGAAAAGAACTTACTACAAATTTATACCAAGAAGATGAACTCTTTGGATACACTTCTTTTACTCAAAATATTCCGTATCAAGAATCGGCAACTGCGATTAAGGACTGTGAATTAGTTGGAGTCTCTAAACAAGATTTAAAAGAGATTTTAGATAATAATCACAAAATTACACTTGAACTTATACAGTTATTATCAGATAATCTTTCTGGTGCTAGAGAACAGTTATTAGATATGGCATATAGCTCAGTTAATAAAAAAACGGCATCAACTATTTTAAAATTTGCTGAAAAATTAAATCACAAACCTGACGAATCAATTAGAATTTCAAGAAATGATTTAGCTAGTGTAGCTGGTATTGCGACCGAAACTTTAATTAGAACTTTATCTAGTTTTAAAAAGGATGGACTCATAGAGATTGAGGCAAGAAATATTAGGATTTTAGATATAAAAAGACTAGAACAAATAAATTAATTCTTTTCTTAATATGTAACAATATGATTTATATCATTTTTTGTGATGCCCTTCCCGCATATTTTTGTTTTTGATTAGCTGTATAGTAATGAAAAACATTTTAATACCTACTGATTTTTCCAAGAACTCTTGCAATGCTATTTCGTATGCGCTTAAGTTTTTTGAAAATTCTAATTGTAATTTCTATCTATTACATGTTAATACTATTAATACGCTTTTAACTTCAGAAACCACTTATATGGCTTCACAAGAAGTTATAGATGAGGCTTTTGTTAAAACTGCTAAAACAAAGTTGAATAACCTATTAAACCGTTTGGTTGATTCTTCAAAAAATGATAAGCATAACTTTTACACCATAACAGATCATAATTACTTTATAGATTCTATAAGAAAACATGTTACTGAAAGGAAAATTGATGTGATAGTCATGGGTACGAAAGGCGCATCAGGTTTAAAAAAACTTATTGTTGGCAGTAATACGGGTGATGTTATAACAAGAGTGCACTGCACAACTTTAGTAGTTCCAGAAAACGCTAAATTTATGGTGCCTAAAGAAATAGCTTTTCCTACTGACTTTTCATCATTTTATACAATAGATTTATTAAAACCAATATTAGAAACGTTAAATCAGTTTAAAGGGTCGTTAAATATTTTACATGTTAATAAAGGTGCGCCTCTTAATTTAGACCAGCAGTTAAATAAAGGCCTTTTAGATGATTATTTTAGTAATACTAATTATAGTTTTTACAGTTTGAAAAACAACCATATAGAATCTGCTATACAGACATTTGTAGAAGAGAAAAAAATTAATCTGATAACTATGGTTGCTAAAAATTTAAACTATTTTCAACGTATATTATTTCATCCTACGGTACAAGAAATAAGTTATCACACCGATATTCCTTTTTTAGTTTTACACGAATAAAAAACGACTAAAAACTAACATTTGTCATTTTCTAAAATTTATTTTTTTCTTAACTTATAATATTATTATAATAGTTCAATTAATTTGAATTTTTTAAGTGATATAGATGAAACGAAACATTGAGCTTAAAAGATGATTGAACTTGTTTAATCTATATAAGGCAGGAAATGTTTTTTGGAAGGATATGTGTTTTCTGCCTTTTTAATTTTAAAAAAGAACAGACATGAAAGTTGCATCAAAATCACCAAAATACATTGAATGGCTTAGTTCAGAATTAATGCATGAAGAATCAAGCAGGTGGCTGTCAGAATTACGATTTATTAAAGATGAAGAACATTTTTTTGAAGATTTAATTAAACTCTTTACGTTACAATTATTAGAATCTAAAAGCTCTTTAGGTGTAAAGGAAATTATAGAACATGTTAAAGAATTTAGGAAAAAAAATATAGATCTCACAAACGATGTTTTGACTCATGAAAGGAATTTAAAAATAATGGTTGATGGAAAAAATCAATTAAAGGAAGAAAAGGCTTATAAGGAAAAGCACAGAGCTTTATTGATTGAGGTGAAAAAATATTTTAAAGAATATCGAACACTTAAAAGAAAGCTGTTTAAAGCCATAAAAGACATAAGGAAAAAGGAAAAACAAAAACGCTTACTAGCTTAGTTTTATACTTTTGACGTTATAATTACTATCTTATTTAAATTATAATCTGTAGTAAAAAATAGATATGCATTACCACCATCTTTTATTTCTAATTTTTTTCTTATTTGACTAACCGTTTCAGGAAAGTTTCTTGTTGTTATGTTGGCTTTTTTTAAACCTAACTTTTTTATAGTCTTTACATGATATGGTATCGTTTTTTCTATTTTAAATTGTCTGCCAGGAAAATCTATAAGTTCTATGCTTGTATATAAATGAGAATGTTTCTGAAGCTTAAAAATATTAAATGATTTTGCTACAGCGTTAAATGCTCCGGCTTTTAAAATGGCAGTATTAGGTTCATATAAATAGGTGAGTGGATTTGAATATTGTGGTTCAAACTTTTTTTCGTCTTCTAAGAAAAAATTAAATATTTGGTAAGAACCTTTAGTTATATTGACCGTTTTAACGGTTACTTTATTTTTATACCCTTTTTCTAAAACCCAGAGCAATTCTTTTGCTTCATTATTTAAGGCAATTACATAGATAGTTTTAACAAAGTTTAATTCATTGATTCCTACAGATAAATCGAGTAAAGGAGATGTTTTAATCATGAGATTTTTCGAGTATTTAAAAATACTATCTAAATGCTCTGGGATGTTTGGTAAGCAATCATTTAAAAAGAATACTTTTCCCTTACTATCATGTCTCCTTGAAGGATCAGCATAAACCCAATCAAATTGTTTACTATTATTACTTAGAACCGTAATACCATCTGTATGTTGAACATCAATGTTTAAAATTCCTAGTTGTTTATAGTTATATTTAACAATTCTTGATAAATTTGAATCTAATTCACAATGCGTTACCGTTTTAAATTGTTTGGAAAAATAATAGCAATCTACCCCAAATCCTCCCGTAATATCAATAATTGAATTTCCTTCAACTAAGCTCGCTTTGTATTTTGCAGTTACCTCAGAAGATGTTTGCTCAATATTTATTTTATTTGGATAATATATGTTTTCTGTCTGAAACCATTTTGGTAATTTGTATTTACACTTTTTTTTAGCTTCAATTTGCTCAATAATTTCTTTAGTGTCTACAAGGGGAAATGCGCAGCCTTTTAATAGTAGTGATGTTATATTTGAATCAATATTATTTTCTATAAAGTCTTGAATGTCAATATTTAAAATCTCTTTATTCAAACTACGACTATAATCCTTTAGTGAGTTTTTTTACAATATCGTTATCAGATAAAAACTCTTTTAAAACGACCTTAATTGCAGTATAGGCTGGAATGGCAACAATTAGGCCTATAACACCAAAAAGGATCCCAGCTATTATAATGACTAAAAAGATTTCTAATGGATGTGACTTGACACTTTTTGAAAAAATTACCGGTTGACTTATAAAATTATCAATTAGTTGTCCAATAATAAAAACAAGAGCGACCCAAATAGTTTTAGATAAAATAATATCTTCAAAGCCTTTACCAAGATTGCTGGTCATAGTTAATGTTAACATTAAAATACCACCAACCAATGGACCTATATAAGGAATTAGATTCAGTAAAGCACATAAAAAGGCTATTACAACGGCATTTTCAACATCTATAATAAGTAATCCGACTGTATAAATAATAAATATGATCAATATTTGAAAAATGAGACCAACAAAATATCTTGAGAGTAAGTCTTTTATTTTATTATAAGAATTAGTGAGTTTAGATTCTTTAGAATCTGGTATAAATGTTAAAATGCCATGTTCAAATAACTTACTATCTTTTAGAAAGAAGAACGAGATAAATAGTACTGAGAACAAGCCAACACTAAAACTTCCAAATCCACTAATTACCGAATTTAAAAAGTTAGGAATCATTGAATAATCAATTTTTGAGAGCCAGGTGGAGCTTTCAAAAGATTGCTCAATATCAATATTTTTAACCTGAAAATATGAAATAACTTCCATATACAGGCTTTCAACATTATTTTGTAATTTTTCAATATCTAAAAGCGCTAAGTTATGTCCTTGTTCAACAATTAAAGGAATAAATAACAGTACCAAACCAATAATAAAGCTGATTAAAAGTAGCATTGTGACAATTACGGCAATGGTATTTTTAAACTTTAAACGGTTTTGTAAAAATAAAACAATTGGTCTGCCAATTAATGAAATAACAACCGCAATAGCAATATATACAATAACAGATTGTATGCTATATAAAAAATAAAATAATAAGACTACCCCTAAAATGATACCAATAGCTCTTAAAATGCCGTTTGCTATAGTTTTTGAATTCATTTAGTAAATATAGCAAATTGTAAGTATGCTTAAAGAAACAGAGCCGTGAAATATTTCATTAAATATCTTTAAAGGAAATTTAGTTTAAAGCAGTTTTATAGGTATTTAGACAGCGTTCTCGAGCCACCTTATGATCTACAATAGGTGAGGCATAATTTAATTCCTGAAAATCTGGCACCCATTGTTTTATGTAATCTAAGTTTTTATCAAATTTTTCAATTTGAGTGGTTGGGTTAAAAATTCTAAAATAAGGAGCAGCATCTACACCACAACCAGCAACCCATTGCCAGTTTCCAATATTACTAGCCATATCATAATCGTGTAGTTTTTCTGCAAAATAAGCTTCACCCCAGCGCCAGTCAATTAATAAATGTTTGCATAAAAAACTACCAACCAGCATGCGTACACGGTTGTGCATAAATCCAGTTTTATTAAGTTGTCGCATACCAGCATCCACTAAAGGATATCCTGTTTTGCCTTCGCACCATGCTTTAAACTCAGTTTCATTGTTACGCCAATTAATTCGGTCGTATTTTGGTTTAAAACTTTGAGTCACTGTATGCGGGAAATGCCATAAAATTTGCATGAAGAACTCACGCCAAATCAATTCTTGCCAGAATATTTCATTCTTTTCTAGGGTAGCTTTTGCTACCATTGAACGGATACTAACGGTTCCAAAACGCAAATGAGGCCCCAATCTTGATGTCGAATCTTTTGCAGGATAATTACGAGTCCCTTCATAATTCTGTATAAGATATGGTGTAACCGTGTATTTTTTTATTTTTTGAGTTGCTGGTTTAAAACCCATATCGGTTAAACTCAAAGAAGTTGCATCAGTAAAGGCTAGAAGGTTTTTTA
>NZ_DBNGMQ010000081.1:0-109261 GCF_057126245.1 Yeosuana sp.
TTAGTCATTTTAATATTTTTATTTTAGTTACTATATAAATTTAAAAGGGATGCAAATATAGGAATTTAAAATTCAATATTTCAAACCTAATTCATTAAAATTTAAGATTATAAACGTTTATTTTTGCACGTTCTATAAATTCAATTAATGAGAGTCTCAAAAATATTAAACCATTGGTATTCAAATAATAAGAGAGATCTTCCGTGGAGGCAAACAAATAACCCATATTATATATGGTTGTCAGAAATTATTTTACAACAAACACAAATTAAACAAGGGTTACCATATTATGAGTCATTTATAGAGAATTTCCCAACAGTTTTTGATCTTGCGAATGCTGATGAAAGTGAGGTCTTAAAGTTATGGCAAGGTTTAGGATATTACTCAAGAGCAAGAAATTTACATGCAACTGCAAATTATATTGTAGATGAATTAAATGGAATATTTCCTACTAATTATAAGGATTTATTGAAATTAAAAGGTGTTGGTGATTATACGGCAAGTGCAATTGCTTCTATTTGTTTTAATCAGCCAACTGCCGTAGTTGATGGAAATGTTTATAGAGTATTATCACGGTATTTTGGTATCAAAACACCCATAAACTCTTCAAATGGGATTAAAGAATTTAAGCAACTGGCTCAAGAGTTAATAGACTATAAAAATCCAGCCGATTATAATCAAGCTATCATGGAATTTGGTGCGGTGCAGTGTAAACCACAAAACCCTGATTGCAATGTTTGCCCGTTTCAAAATAGATGCGTGGCATTCCAAAAAAACCTAGTTGATATATTGCCTGTTAAAAAAAAGGCGAAAAAGGTTTCAAAGAAACACTTTAATTTTTTAGTAATTATTTCCAACAACAAAACATTTTTAGAAAAAAGACAAGGCAAGGGTATTTGGCAAAATTTATATCAATTCCCGCTAGTTGAAACAGAAAAAGAGGTCACTCATAATGAGGTTAAAACAATTTTAAAAGATTTTAATTTTTTAAAAGGTTTTAATTTTGATTTGTCTCTTTACAATAATCAACCTGTTGTGCATAAACTATCTCATCAACATTTATATACTAAATTTTGGATTTTAACTACGAATGATGATATATCTCATGGTATTTTTTTTAAGGATGTGCACACGTATCCGGTGCCAATTTTAATTGAGAATTTTATCAGAGATTTTAATTTTTAAGGCTTTCTTATATAAATCATATTTTTTTATTAATTTTAAGAAAATGAGAAGCAATTACTTAATTTTGCTTTTTAAATTAAATAAATTTTATGGCAGGTACATTAAATAAAGTAATGCTTATTGGGCATTTGGGTGATGAAGTAAAAATGCATTATTTTGAAGGTGGTGGTTGTGTTGGCCGTTTTCCGTTAGCAACAAATGAAACCTATGTAAGTAAGCAAACTAATGAGCGCGTTAGCAATACAGAATGGCACAATATTGTAGTTAGAAACAAGGCTGCTGAAATTTGTGAAAAGTATTTAAGTAAAGGTGATAGAATTTATGTTGAAGGACGAATAAAAACAAGAAAATGGCAAGATGATAGTGGGAATGAAAGATATTCAACCGAAATTCAATGTACGGATTTCACGTTTTTAACCACTAAAAAAGAAAGTGAAGGCCAAATGGCTAGTAAGGCTCAAGAACCAAAGCCAGCTAATAATCAAAATGAGACGAAAGAGTCTGTTGAAGAAGAAGATGATCTTCCATTCTAATTGTTTAATTAATCCCGTGATATTTGGATCCTGATCCCCCGAGTTTGAAAGCACTATTTTTAACAATTGACTTTTCAATGGTTACAGGTTTTGCGCTATTATTTTTATTGTTATTATTTTCTGCGCTTATTTCTGGCGCCGAAGTAGCATTATTCTCTCTTACTAGAGCCGATATTGAAGACGGTTTAGAACAAAAATCTAAACGGATTCAAATTATTTCAAGATTATTAGAAAGACCTAAAAAATTATTAGCAACCATACTTGTTGCAAACAATTTTATTAATATCGCCATTGTTATTTTGTTTGCTTATTTGGGAGGATTCTTATTTGAAGGCTTAACATCGGCTGTTCTTAGATTTATTTTAGAAGTGTTTATCATTACATTTCTAATCTTATTATTTGGTGAAATATTGCCCAAAATTTATGCCAGTAGAAATAATCTTAAGTTTGCCAGTTTTATGGCATATCCACTCAAAGTTTTAGATGTTATATTTTCACCACTAAGTTTGCCAATGCGAAGTGTTACTTTAGGTATACACAAGCGATTAGGTAGGCAAAAGTTAAATTTAAGTGTCGATCAGTTGTCACAAGCCTTACAATTGACAAGTGAAGAAGACACTACAAAAGAAGAGCATAAAATATTACAAGGAATTGTGTCTTTTGGAAATACAGACACTAAACAAGTTATGCGTCCAAGAATAGATATTTTCGCTTTGAGTGTCGATCAAAAATATTTAGAAATAATGAAGGAGATTATTGAAAATGGATATTCTCGAATTCCTGTTTATAAAGATAATATAGATAAAATTCAAGGCATTTTATATGTAAAGGATTTATTGCCCTACGTTGATAGAAAACAATTTGATTGGACATCTTTATTGCGTGAACCTTTCTTTGTGCCAGAAAACAAAAAACTGGATGATTTAATGGCAGAGTTTCAAGAGAAAAAAGTACATCTTGCTGTAGTCGTAGATGAATATGGAGGCACATCTGGCTTAATTTCTCTTGAGGATATTATTGAAGAGATTGTTGGAGACATAAGCGATGAGTTTGATGACGAAGATTTGAAATATTCAAAATTGGATGATCATAATTATGTGTTCGATGGGAAAACGGCGTTAAAAGATTTTTATAAAATTATAAAAGTTGAAGATGATAGTGTTTTTGAAGTTGATAAGGGTGAGGCAGAAACCATAGCGGGCTTTGTTCTTGAAATATCTAGAAATTTTCCAAAATTAAATAGTAAAATAAATTATAAAAACTACGTTTTTACTATTGAAGCTTTAGATAAAAAACGAATCAAATTAGTAAAATTTACCATAACGGAATGAGAAAAATTTATTATTTAATTTCAATAGTTATTTTTTGCGTTGCTTGTAATGATGATGTTATTCCAAAGCCTAAAGGGTATTTGCGTTTAGAATATCCAAAGGCGAAATACTTAAATACAACTATTGAAAGCATTCCATTTTCTTTTGAAGCTAATGAATTAGGTAAGAAGGTAACTTCAAAAAAACTAATTAGTTCAACTGAAAGTTATGGTGTGAATATTGAATATCCAATGCTAAAGGGAACTATCTATTTAACCTATAAGTCAATTGAGAACAATCCCGATAATTTAATTAATTTTTTACGAGATGCTCAAAACTTTACACAGAAGCATACAAGTAAGGCAGATGAAATTAAAGAAAAGGAATTTTTAAGCCCATTGAATAAGGTTTATGGAATGTTTTATGAAGTAGGAGGAAATGCAGCGTCACAATCTCAGTTTTATGTAACAGATAGTACGGCACATTTTTTAACGGGGTCTTTATACTTTTATGCAAAGCCAAATTATGATTCTATTTTGCCGGCTGCTAAATATTTAGAAAAGGATATAAAGCATATTATGGAAACAATTAGATGGAAATAAAAAAAGCTCCTCATTTTGAGAAGCTTTTTTGTATTATTTAATTTTCTCTTATGCTTTTTTAGAGGCAGCGCAACAGGGTTTATCACAATCTTTAGCGCAAGCCATTTTTTCAGCTTCAGTTTTATCCGCACATTTTGCTTTGCAAGCTTCAACTTTTGCTTTACAATCGTCACAATCTTTTTTAGTGCAGTCTGGATTGCATTTAGCAGAACATTCTTTCGTTACAGTTGAGAAGTCATCAACTGTTTTCATGTCACTTACTTTATACATATCACCAGTTTTAGCAACTATTTCAGAAAGAGATGCCTTCGTAACTTTAGCCTCATTATATTCAACCATTGCTATTTTCCGGTCAAAATCTACGGTGGCAGCTTTAACACCATCCATTCCGGCAATTTTCTTTTCAATGGTTTTAGCACAACCCATAGCACAGGTCATACCTTCAATGGTAAATTCTGCTTTAGCATAGGTAGCATTTGGGTCAACTTCTTGTGTTGTTTCTGCAGCATTTTCAATTTCAATGGTTTTTACTTCAGGATTCGCTTTGTCTTTACAGCCAAATGATAGTAAAAACATAATTAAAATGACCATAACATGTTTAATAGAATTCATTTTATATACGTATTAATATTTACACAAAAATACTAAAAATCTGTATGTTTTATAATGTTAAATTGGGTTTTAATTATTTTTAACAACTTATTTTCCCGATATTTAAGTGCAATAAATTCAAGTTATTATGAAAAAAATAATCCTTCCCGTTAGATTTGGACTTGTTACAAGTGCCGTTTTAATTGCTTATTTTTTGGTGCTAGGAATGTTTAATCAACATACAAACCCAATTTATAGTTTTTTAAATGCCGGTATTACGGCATTTGGTATTTATGAAGCAATACGGGTTTTTAAACTAGAACAAGGAGATCTTTTTAATTATACGAGTGGATTTTCAGCAGGTCTGTTAACTGGTGGCACGGCTACCGTTGTATTTACTGTTTTTTTCTTATTTTATTCTACAGAAATTAATCAAGATTTTCTTCCGCAATTATTAACGTCTTTAAATGGTAAATTTGATATTAATAACGGTCTAATAACCTTTATTGTTGGTATTATGGGACTTGTGAGTACCGTTGTTGCAACCCTCACTATCATGCAGCTTTTTAAAAATAGCAGAAATATGTCTCAAAAGAAGTAAAACGTTTGTAAATTAATTTATTAGCAGTATATTTGCACTCATTTTTAAATAAATTAATTAATAAAAACGTTACGCTATGTACGCAATTGTAGAGATAGCAGGGCATCAATTTAAAGTTGAAAAAGACCAAAAAGTTTTTGTTAACCGTTTACAAACTGAAGAAGGAAAGCAAGTAGCTTTTGATAACGTTCTTCTAATTGGCGATGGTGACAATGTAACTGTAGGCGCCCCGGCTATAGACGGAGCTCAAGTAGGAGCAAAAGTCTTAAAGCACCTGAAAGGTGATAAAGTTATAGTTTTCAAAAAGAAAAGACGTAAAGGATATCGTAAGAAAAACGGTCATCGTCAATCTTTAACCGAAATTATTATTGAAAGTATTGCTGCTTCGGGAGCTAAAAAAGTCACCAAAGCTGAAAAGAAGGCAGAACCAAAAGTTGAGGCTACTGCTCCAAAAGTAGAAGCTAAAAAAGAGGCTCCTGCAAAAGCAACAAAAAAAGCTGAAACTGCTGCTCCAAAAGCAGAGGATAAACCAGCAAAGAAGGCAGAAGCTACTCAAGATTTAAGTAAACTAACAGTTGCTCAATTAAGAGAGATGGCAAAAGCAAAAGATATTACAGGATATTCTTCAATGAAGAAAGCTGAACTAATAGCTGCTTTAAGTTAATTTTAATAAAATAAAATCGAAATAAAATGGCACATAAAAAAGGAGTCGGAAGTTCGAAAAACGGTAGAGAATCAGAATCAAAACGCTTAGGGGTAAAGATTTTTGGTGGTCAAGCTGCAATAGCTGGGAATATTATCGTTAGACAAAGAGGAAATACACATCACCCAGGTGAAAATGTATATTCTTCAAAAGATCATACATTACATGCTCAAGTTGATGGTCTTGTAAAATTCACAAAGAAAAAAGATAATAAATCTTACGTTTCTATTGAGCCTTTTGAGGCTTAATTAGCAACTTCTTTAAAAATTAAAAAAACCCTTTCTGTTTCCAGAAAGGGTTTTTTCTTGTTTGTATTTATGAATTGCGATAGAGATTGCAGTGGTTAGCTTTTGCAAAACTACCATTTATGGTTTTGCAAAACTAGTAACGAAAAGCGCGGTTTGTTATGATACTAAAGGTCAAAACAAAATTGCCGAAATTATCGATATAATTCCCTATGCTTTGGAAACCACTCGAAGGGACAAAAAAAACCCAAACATGTCTGCCTGGGATTTTGAATTTTATTCATTAATTAGAGATTAGCAGGTCGCAACCTTCTCATAATGACTTATTAATATCTGTAATATTCAGGTTTAAAAGGACCTTCAACTTTAACACCAATATATTCTGCTTGCTCTTCGCGAAGTTCCGTTAACTCTACGCCAATTTTTGCTAAGTGTAATTTTGCAACTTTTTCGTCAAGATGTTTTGGTAACATATAAACATCGTTTTCGTATTTATCACCATTTTTCCAAAGTTCAATTTGTGCTAACGTTTGGTTAGTAAACGAGTTACTCATTACAAAACTAGGGTGACCTGTAGCGCAGCCCAAGTTTACTAAACGACCTTCGGCTAAAATGATAATATCTTTACCATTAACAGTGTATTTATCAACTTGAGGTTTAATAGTGTTTTTTGTATGACCGTGGTTTTTATTTAACCAAGCCATATCAATTTCATTGTCAAAATGTCCAATATTACAAACAATAGTTTTGTCTTTTAAAGCTTCAAAATGTTTTGCTTGCACAATGTCTTTATTACCGGTAGTTGTAATAACAATGTCAGCAGTTGGAGCTACCGTTTCAAGTTTTTTAACTTCAAAACCATCCATAGCCGCTTGAAGCGCACAAATAGGATCAATTTCTGTAACCGTTACAATACTTCCTGCGCCTTTAAAAGAGGCAGCTGTGCCTTTTCCAACATCACCATAGCCACAAACAACAACACGTTTACCAGCTAACATGATATCAGTAGCTCTTCTAACGGCATCAACAGCACTTTCTTTACAACCATATTTGTTGTCGAATTTAGATTTAGTCACTGAATCGTTTACATTTATTGCCGGCATAGGTAAGGTGCCATTTTTAACACGTTCATAAAGTCTGTGAACACCTGTTGTAGTTTCTTCACTTAAACCTTTAATACCAGAAACTAATTCTGGGTATTTATCTAAAACCATATTGGTTAAATCACCACCATCGTCAAGAATCATGTTTAGTGGTTGTCTGTCTTCGCCAAAGAATAGCGTTTGCTCAATACACCAGTCAAATTCTTCTTCCGTCATATCTTTCCAAGCGTAAACAGCAGTTCCTGCAGCAGCAATAGCAGCAGCAGCCTGATCTTGTGTAGAGAAAATGTTACAAGAACTCCAAGTAACTTCTGCTCCCAAAGCTTGCAACGTTTCTATTAAAACAGCCGTTTGAATGGTCATATGTAAACAGCCAGCAATACGTGCCCCTTTGAGTGGTTGTGAATTTCCGTATTCTTCACGAAGACTCATTAAACCTGGCATTTCAGCCTCTGCTAATTCTATCTCTTTTCTACCCCATGCACCTAGTGATATATCTTTAACCTTATTAGGAACGTAAGCAATTGTTTTTGTGTTCATATTAGTATATTTGTATTTAACAATTTTTGTCTGCAAATATAACTAATAACTTTCAGAAAATTAAATGCCGCTTTACAAAACCCTTTCCCCAAACTCACAAACTACTGTTAAAATATGGAAGATTGCGGAATCTTATAATGACTTGATAGCAGGAATCACGTTAAAACCAGAAAATTTGGAACGTGTTTTGGGGATGAAAAGTGAACTGCATCAACGCGGTTTTTTAAGTGTGCGCCATTTGCTGGCTGAATTTGGGTATCAAGATTCCGACTTATTTTATGACGAAAAGGGAAAACCTCATTTACATGATGGAAAATATATTTCAATTACACATTCGTTTACGTTTTCGGCCATTGTTGTAAGTGATGATGCTGTTGGGATAGATATTGAAAAGCAGCGTGATAAAATCACTATCATTGCCCATAAGTTTCTTGATTATGAATTTGCTTATTTAGATGAGAGCGATCCATATTATATTAAAAAGTTAACTAGGATTTGGTGTGTAAAAGAATCTCTATATAAACTGTTTGAAACACCTGGATTAAGTTTTAAAGACCATTGTTTAGTAATTCCTTTTGCTATAGAAAATGATACAACCTTTGCCTGGATTGATTATGAAAATAAAAAATACCGCTACTATATTAACTTTTTAGAGTTTGAAGGCTTTACCTGTGCCTATGCCTTAGTTTAAATGAGGACGATTTATAAAAACATACAGGCCTCAGTAAAAAATAGTGAAAAGTTATTTGCTGTTTTAATTGACCCCGATAAGATATCTTTTACTAATATTGCAAGTTTTATAAAAAAGCTGAATATGTCTATTGCAACACATATTTTTGTTGGCGGAAGTACTGTAAAGGAACATACTACAAATGATGTGGTTGTCGAAATAAAAAAGCACACTAATCTTCCTATTATACTATTTCCCGGAGATATCCAGCAAATAACAGATAATGCCGATGCACTTTTATTTTTATCATTAATTTCAGGAAGAAACCCCGAGTATCTTATAGAAAAACAAATTGAAGCTGTTTCAAAATTACGTACAATGAATCTTGAGGTAATTCCAACAGGATATATGCTTATTGAAAACGGAAAACAAACAAGTGTTGAAAGAGTTACCGGAACAAAACCCATTTCAAGAAGTGACATTCAAAACATGGTGGATACGGCTAAAGCAGGTGAATTATTAGGTATGAAACTAATTTATTTAGAAGCAGGTAGTGGTGCTTTAAAACCGATAACCACGGATATTATGAGTGCTGTTAAAAAAGAATTAAATATTCCTTTAATTGTTGGCGGTGGCATTAAAACCAAGAAACAATTAGATGAAGCCTATAATTCAGGAGCTGATTTAGTGGTCGTTGGTACGGCTTTTGAAGACGATGAATCGTTTTTTGAAGAACTAAAAAAAGAATAATGAATCTAGAAAAAGGAATAAAGACAAAGTTTCTATATTCTCTTATCTATAATCTAAAAAAACATGAAAATATCTATAGATTTAACCTTATCACCATTACAAAATGATTTTGAATTGCATATCATCAACTTTATAAAATCATTGAGAGCTTCAAAATTTACTGTATTGGAAAATCCGTTAAGTACACAAATTTATGGTGAGTATGACGAATTAATGCTGTTTCTTACTCAAGCTATTAAAACATCTTTTGAAGAAACCGATATATCTGTTCTCACCATGAAGATTGTTAAAACAGACAGAAGCGATTATGAACCACATTTTTGATTTTTTTATAGACGCCTATCGCGATGTTCCAACCTATCAAATTGTTTTAGAAGCCATTGCTTTTGTATTTGGAATTATGAGTGTTTGGTATGCTAAAAAAGAAAATATTTTGGTATATCCAACCGGACTAATTTGTACTATTATAACCGTGTATTTATTATATATTAGCGAATATTTTGGTGATATGATGATGAATTTTTATTATTCAGTTATGAGTGTTTATGGATGGTGGAACTGGTCTAGAAAAAAGGGAAACAAATTTGTGGTGCCCATTTCAAGAACCACAACAAAAGAAAAATTTATAGGTGTTGTATTATTTGTGTTAACCATGATAGTCACTTATTTTGTTTACAAAGGATTTGATTACACTTTACAAATCCCTAATTATATTGATATTGTAACGTCGGGCATTTTCTTTACTGCGATGTGGTATATGGCTGTTAAGAAATTAGAAAATTGGACCTTATGGATAATTGCAGATTTAATAACTATTCCCTTATACGCTTATAGAGGTTTAGGGATGTTATCTCTTCAGTACTTAATCTTTACTATATTAGCAATTCAAGGATACATGGCATGGAAAAAAATCTTAAACAACAACCGTCAAACTGTATAAAAGTGGTTTTGTTTGGCCCAGAATCTACGGGAAAAACGACACTTTCAAAATATTTAGCACGATATTATAATTCGGTTTGGGTGCCAGAATATGCAAGAGAATATCTTCAAAACAAATGGAATGAAGAACGTAAAACTTGTGAACCAAAAGATCTGTTGCCAATTGCAGAGGGACAAATGTTGTTAGAAAATAAATTGGCGCAAAAAACTGATTCGGTGTTGATTTGTGATACCGATTTATTGGAAACAAAGGTCTATTCTGAGGCGTATTATACGGGATCTTGTGATCCCATTTTGGAAAAACATGCCATAGAAAATTCTTACGATTTATATTTTTTAACGTATATTGACACGCCTTGGGAAGCTGATGATTTACGCGATAGACCAGAGGAAAGAGAACTTATGTTTAAAGCTTTTGAAGATGCTTTAATAAAATATAAAAGACCTTATGTTTTGTTAAAGGGTGGTAAGAAAGAACGTTTAGAATTAGCGGTAAAACATATCGATACATTATTAAAAAGTAAAAAATGATATTTTCAGAAAAGGACACGATTCAAATTGAAAGTCATGGTTTAACTATTGATAAAATAAATAAGCAAGCTTCCCTTATTAAATCTGGGATGTCTTATTCACATTTAAAAGAGGCTGCTACTATCGAAAATGGGATTTTTAAAATTGAAACCAAGAAAGAATCTCATTACATTAGTTTATTTGAAAGTAGACGTAATGAGCTCTTCATGGTAAAGTTTGTTCCGGCTTCTGGTGCTGCTACCAGAATGTTTAAATTTTTATTTCAGTTTTTAAATACCTATAATATTAAGGAAGAAACCCTTGAAAATTATATAGCAAGAACGGCCAATAAAAACCTTCAAACTTTTATAAATAACCTTGAGAAATTGCCATGCTTTGAAGACGTAATTCATAAAATTCATAAAGTCATTCCTAATTATAACGACTTGCCTCATGATGAACGCTGTGTAGAATTTGTAAAAACCATGTTGGATGAAGATAGATTGAATTATAGTTTTTATCCAAAAGGACTGTTGCCTTTTCACAAGTACCAATCACATGTTTGTACGGCTTTTGAAGAGCATTTATTTGAAGCAGCTTTTTATGCATCCGCTAATAAAAAAGCAAATCTGCACTTTACTATTTCTAAAACACATCAAGATAGATTCCAAGAAGAGCTTAATCATATTTTAGAAGACGTAGAAAATCAAACGGGAATCAGTTTTAATATCTCGTTTTCATATCAAAAACCTACTACCGATACTATTGCATTAACTAAAGATAGCGAAATTTATAAAGAACAAGACGGTTCTATTTTATTTAGGCCATCAGGGCACGGCGCATTATTAGAAAACTTGAATGATCTTGATTATGATATTATTTTTATAAAAAATATAGACAATGTTGTTGTGAAAAACCATCATGAAACTATTTCAAATTATAAAAAAATATTAGCGGGTGTGTTGTTGGAAGTTCAAGACCAGGTATTTAAGTTTCTACAACAGTTAGAAGAAACAGATGTTGATGAAAGTGATATAGATTCTATAATCCAGTTTATGATTAATAAATTGAACATTGTTATACCAGCTGATTTTGCGACGGGATCTTTAGAGTCTAAAATATTTTATTTATTGGAGAAATTAAATAGGCCTATTCGGGTTTGCGGAATGGTTAAAAATGAAGGAGAACCTGGTGGTGGTCCGTTTTGGGTAGAAGATAACAAAGGAACTGTTTCGTTGCAGATTGTCGAGTCTGCTCAAATTGATAGTACTATAGAAAGCCAAATAAGTTTATTAAAAAATGCGACCCATTTTAATCCAGTTGACTTAGTTTGCGGCATTAAAAACTATAAAGGAGACTCTTTTGATTTAACCAAATACGTAGATTATGATGCGGCATTTATAACTACTAAAACTCAGTCAGGATCGGATATTAGTGCCTTAGAACTTCCAGGACTATGGAATGGAAGTATGGCCTATTGGAATTCTATTTTTGTTGAGATGCCGCTTATTACATTCAATCCGGTTAAAACAGTTAATGACTTGCTTAAACCAGAACACCAAATGGCATAATGGTTTCTGAAGACGCACTCATATCAGAATTAAGTTTTAAAGCTATAAGAAGTTCAGGCAGTGGCGGCCAACATGTAAATAAAGTATCGTCTAAGGTTGAATTGGCTTTTAATTTAACTGAGTCTTCGGTGCTGAGTGATTTACAAAAAGAACGATTATTGAAAAAATTAGGGAACAGATTGACAAAAGACCACATTCTTATGCTACAATGTGACGAAAGCAGAAGTCAGCATAAAAACAAGGAGCTGGTTATCAAGCGTTTTTTAGATCTTATTAAAAACGGCTTGAGAGTTCCTAAAAAACGTATTCCTACAAAAAGATCTAAAGCGGCTATTAAAAAACGTCTTAAAAGTAAAAGACAACTATCTGAAAAAAAAGTAAATAGGAAGAAACCGAGCTTAGAGTAAAAAATAATTATCAATTATCAATTGTCAATTAGTAATTGTTATTACCTTTGCAATGTTCTCAAAAAAGGGGTGCCTATAAACGGCTGAGATCATACCCAATGAACCTGGAACAGGTAATGCTGTTTAGGGATGGTGATAGTCGCCAATTTAATAAATAGTAACCAGAATAATTACCTCTTTTTATTCGATTATAGTATAATCGTAATGAAAAACTTATTCAAAATGTTAGCACTCTTTGTGTTGTCTAACTCAGTTTTAGCGCAAGAAAAACCACAAGATTCTACAAAAATCCAAACATTAGATGAAATTCTATTATCCGCTACAAGGGCAAAAGATAAAACACCTGTAGCATTTTCAAATATCACAAAAGAAGAGCTAGAGTCTACAAATTTAGGCCAAGATTTACCCATTTTATTAGACCAATTACCTTCTGTAGTCACGACTAGTGATGCAGGTGGTGGTGTAGGTTATACCGGGATTCGTGTTCGTGGTACTGATGCTACAAGGGTCAATGTTACTATTAATGGAATCCCTTATAACGATGCCGAAAGTCAAGGGACTTTCTGGGTAAATATGCCCGATATTGTCTCTTCGGTAGAAGATATTCAGTTGCAACGTGGTGTAGGAACAAGCACGAATGGCTCTGGTGCTTTTGGTGCTAGTTTAAATTTAAAAACTTTAAAACCTTCTGAAGGTGGTTATGCAAGAACCAGCCATGTTATAGGTTCTTTTGGCACCCGAAAACATAATATTAGTTTAGGTTCGGGTTTGAAAAACAACTTTTACACTGAAGCGCGTTTGTCAAAAATCATGAGTGATGGGTATATTGATAGAGCATCTTCAGATTTATCATCCTTTTATATTGAAAGCGGATTTTTAAACGAAAATACGTCTATAAAAGCGATTGTTTTTGGCGGAAAGGAGGAAACTTATCAATCTTGGTATGGAACGCCGGAAGCTGTCGTGAATGGTGATGTTAACGAAATTCAAGCCTTTATTGACAGAAATTACTCGTCGCCAGCCGAAGCTGACAACCTTTTAAATTCTGGTAGGACCTATAATTTTTATACCTACGATAATGAGGTAGATAACTATGAACAAACGCACTATCAGTTACATTTTTCTCAACAAATTACGCCTAATTTTTCAGCAAATATTTCAGGGAATTATACGCGTGGAAAGGGGTATTTTGAACAATATAAAGAAGGCGAAAGCGTAGGAGATTATTTTCCCAATAGCCCCAATGCCGGTGAAGAAGGCGATGTAATAAGAAGACGATGGTTAGACAACGATTTTTATGCGCTTGTTACGTCATTTAACTACCAAAAAAATAATCTAAATCTTTATTTGGGCGGTGGTTTTAATCAATACGATGGCGATCATTTTGGAGAGTTAATCTGGGATTCGTTTCCTGTTTCAATTCCTATTAGAACAGATTACTACACCAGTATTGGGAAAAAGAAGGATTTTAATTCCTATTTAAAAGCTGAATATACAATTAATTCAAAATGGTTTGCCTTTGCAGATGTTCAATACAGATTTGTAGATTACAAATCAAATGGTTTAAGTTCAGATTTAATACCCATAAATGTTGGAGAAGCCTATCATTTTTTTAATCCGAAGGCTGGTTTAACGCTTATTATTGATAATTATAATTCCGTTTACGGGTCCTTAGCAGTTGCTAACAGAGAACCTAATAGGGATGATTTAACTAAAAATCCAACACTCCCAAAGCCAGAACGCTTATACGATTATGAATTTGGATATAAATTAAAAACACCCAATTATTATGTAACGGCAAACCTGTATTATATGAATTATAAAGACCAATTGGTATTAACAGGCGATTTAGATAATGTAGGCGATCCCATTCGTATCAATGTTGATAAAAGTTACAGAGCAGGGATAGAATTACAAGCCGGATATAAGATTCTTGACAATCTTAGAATGGATGCTAACGTTACATTCAGTAAAAATAAGATTAAAAATTTCGATTATGTGGTTTATGACGCTCAGTACGATCCGAATACCTTTGAAACAGTTTCCTATGAAGCTCTTACAACATCATACGAAGATACAGATATCTCTTTTTCGCCTGGTATCATCGCTGGCGCAACAATACGTTATTCACCTTTAAAAGATTTAGATTTAGGATTTATTTCTAAATATGTTGGAAAACAATATTTAGATAACACATCGAGCAATAACAAAAGTATGGATGCCTATTTTGTAAATAATTTTAACGTGACGTATAAATTGAAACCAACGTGGATAAAAGAAATGGCTTTTAATCTATTGGTAAACAATATATTTAATAGTAAATATGTTTCAAATGGATATACCTATAGTTATTTTTACAGGCCAGAAGGTTCTACTGATAATGCAATTACCGAAAACTTTTATTATCCGCAGGCCACTACCAACTTTTTATTAGGGGCGACTTTAAAATTTTAGACGTCAATTAAATTGAGGGAGAAGAGCGACTTATTTTAGGTCGCTCTTTTTATGTTTTAATTTGAAATTAAAAGCAAATTTCCACTTTTTTCAACACGATAATTTTTTAAACCACATTGAAGTGAACCGTCATTCAAAGCCTGCCCAGTAACTAAACTGTATGTGTTTTTGTCATCGCAACTGCAAGTAGCTGTAAGGTCAAAAGTATTTATGTTATTAGTAGGTTTCAACTTACAAGTGCCATTAAATGTATGGTTTGGATCTGCTGCATCCCAAGCATAGTAATCCAAACCAACTTGACTTACTATAATTCCTCTATGCAAAGAGCTTTCGACAGGGATGGAGGTTCCTGAAGATAATTTGTTACCTGGCAAAAGAGTTAAATTAACCCTTTCATAGATGTCAATATCAAGCAAAAATCTGCAATTTGGATTATCAACGGAATCACCACTACAGGCAGTCAATAAAATAAAGGAAAATAGTAGAAATAATGATCTCATAAGAGCAAGCTATTTTTATTGCAATTTACAACAAAAAATATGTTGAGTTAAAAATTTTGTATATTTGTATATAATCTCGTTGTATGCGAGATTTTTTTTATGCTGAACTTGGTTCAGCATCTTTTTATTAATAAAACGATGAAGTTATGAGTAAAGTATCATACTATACACCAGAAGGGTTAAAAAAATTAAGAGACGAACTTAAGCAGTTAAAAGACAAAGAACGTGTAAAAGCTTCAAGAGCTATTGCAGAGGCTAGAGATAAAGGAGATTTGAGTGAAAATGCAGAATATGATGCTGCTAAAGAAGCACAAGGCATGTTAGAAATGCGTATTTCTAAATTAGAAGATGCATTGGCAGGAGCACGTCTTATCGATGAATCACAAATGGATGTATCAAAAATTTTGGTATTATCAAAAGTTAAGATAAAGAATCAAACAAATGGTATGGAAATGAATTATACCTTGGTTGCTGATGGTGAAGCCGATCTAGCATCAGGAAAAATTTCTGTAAATTCACCCATAGGAAAAGGTTTATTAGGTAAGTCAGTTGGGGATGTTGCCGAAATTCAGGTGCCTAATGGTGTTATGAAATTTGATATTATAGAGATTTCCAGATAATAAAATGATAAAATATTTTTTAAAAAGATTCCTAATTGAATATCATTAGGAATCTTTTATCTTTACATAGATTCATAACTCTTAATGTACTATGTCTTCAATCTTCACAAAAATAGTTAATGGCGAAATACCATGTTATAAAGTTGCTGAAACAGATAAGTTTTTGGCTTTTCTTGATGTTAATCCCAATAGTAAGGGACATACACTGTGCATCCCTAAAATAGAAGTTGATAAAATTTTTGATTTAGATGAAGAAACCTATAATGGTTTAATGAGTTTTGCAAGGCGAGTGGGTATTGCTATTGAAAAATCCATTCCATGCAAGCGAGTGGGCATAACCGTTATTGGCTTAGAAGTACCACATACCCATGTGCATTTAATTCCGCTGCATACGATGGAAGATGCCCGTTTTATTCAGAAAACTAAATTAACGCCAGAAGAGTTTCAGGAAGTAGCTAAGTCTATTCAAGCTAATTTATAGCACGTTTTAATGCAATTTGAAAGGTGGTGCCTTTACCTATTTCGGATTGTAAGACTTTAATTTTTCCGTCATGGAATTCTTCAATAATTCGTTTTGTTAAAGACAGGCCTAAACCCCAACCGCGTTTTTTAGTTGTGTAACCAGGTTCAAAAATAGCATTAAATTTATTTTTAGGAATTCCTTTACCATTATCGGAAATCAGTACTTTTATATCATCTTCAAGTTCAGAAATTTCAATGGTAATTTTGCCGCGACCTTTCATAGAATCAATAGCATTTTTCACTAAATTTTCAATAGTCCAACTAAAAAGTTGCTTGTTAAGGTTCACAAGAATCTCTCCGCTAGGCGTGCTGATTTCAAACTCTATCAACTTCGAAGATCGCGTTTTAAGATAACTATAAGAATCAATGGTTTCTTTAATAATGTCAAGAGGTTCTAGCGTAGGCACAGAACCAATTTTACTAAAGCGTTCTGTAATGGTTTGTAGCCTATCGACATCTTTAGTCATTTCGGAAATATAATCAGGATTTACATGTTCACTTTTCAAAATTTCTGTCCAACCAATTAAAGAGGATAAAGGCGTGCCAATTTGATGCGCTGTTTCTTTTGCCATACCAGACCACAATTTATTTTCGGTAGCATTTTTGTTACTTCGGTAAAAGAAATAAACCACAGCAGCAAAAAGCACAATAATGAGTAATAAGGCTAATGGATAATATTTTAGTTTATTTAAAAGGGGGGAATTTCCATAATAGATGGTTGCAAAAATCTCATTTTCATAAATAATTTCAATAGGCTTGTTTTCACTTTTAAATTCTAGAATAAGTTTATTAATGTAAATAGAGTCATTAACCTTAGTATCGTTAATATTGTTATAAGTACCCAAGCTCCCATCTTTATTAATAACGAGCATTGGAGTTGTCTTATTGCTGCTTAGAATTTTAAGCGTGAGGTCTAGATTATCATTTGTCTCGCTATCTATAAAATCACTTTGGGCTTCGGCCCAAATGTCCATTTTAGTACGTTCTTCGGCTTTGAAATTCTGAAAAAATACATACGTATTCCATAAAATGAGGGAAATAATAATGAAAGAAGCCACAATCATAACCCAACGAAATGTGTTTCTATATTTTGTGAAAATCATGAATAAGCAAATTTGACATCAATATAATGCAAATCTGTTGATATTATTGTGCCAGATGTTAGTAAATCGGTTTTTAGTTGAAAAGGAGATTGGTTACATTTGCGTAAATAGTAATATTTACTATAACAGACAAAGCAAAATTAACATAACTTTTTTGTTAAGCAGAATCCGAAGAAATTGTTAGTTTTGTAAAAACACAAAGGTTTAATGACATCTTTTGATCCAAAACAGATACCAACCAATATATTGCATGGTTATTTACTAAGTGCCGTTGCGCCCAGGCCAATAGCTTTTGCAAGTACAGTAGATGTTAATGGCAAACCAAATTTGTCGCCTTTTAGTTTTTTTAATGTGTTTAGTGCAAACCCGCCAATTTTGGTCTTTTCACCTTCAAGAAGAGTTAGAGATAATACTACGAAGCACACACTTGAAAATGTTGAAGCAACAAAAGAAGTTGTTATTAATGTGGTGAATTATGATATGGTTCAACAAATGTCTTTAGCCAGTACGGAATACCCCGAAGGTGTTAATGAGTTTGAAAAGGCAGGTTTAACCATGTTGAAATCTGATATGGTTAAACCATTTAGAGTGGCAGAATCTCCTGTGCAGTTTGAATGCAAGGTGAACGAGATTATTAAGTTAGGGTCCGAAGGAGGTGCCGGAAATTTGGTTATTTGTGAAGTCTTAAAGTTTCATATCGATCCAGAGGTGCTTAATGATGATAAATCTATAAATCAAAAGAAATTAGATTTGGTTGCAAGAGCTGGTGGAAGTTTTTATAGCAGAGCGAATAAGGGTTTTTTTGAAATTCCGAAGCCATTAAATTCTCTTGGAATTGGAGTAGATATGCTGCCAGAGGATGTTAAAAATAGCATGGTTTTAACTGGTAATGATTTAGGTATGTTGGCAAATGTAGAGGCGTTACCAAGTAAAAAGGACGTTATTGATTTTGTCGATAATTTAGGAGACCGGTATCCTAATATTAAAAACGCATCGCATAGACAGAAGCATAAGTTAGCTCGTAATTATTTAAGTTACGGAGATATAACGAGTGCATGGAAAATATTGTTAAGTTAGAGTAGATTAATAAATACATATAAATTATAATAAATGGAAGTTCAAGGAAGAATTAAAATGATTGGAGAAACTCAAACCTTCGGGAATAATGGGTTTAGAAAAAGAGAAATTGTGGTAACAACAGATGAGCAATATCCACAACATATTATGGTAGAATTTGTTCAAGATAAAACAGATTTACTAAATAATTATAAAGAAGGGCAACAAGTAAAAATAAGTATAAATTTACGAGGTAGAGAATGGGTAAACCCACAAGGAGAAACTAAGTATTTCAATTCTATTCAAGGTTGGAGAATTGAAGCATTACAAGAAGAAGCAGGCGATGGCAGTTTACCACCAGTACCACCAATGGATGCTTTTGAACCTGCTGGAGATTTAAAAGAAGAAGATCATGACGATTTACCTTTTTAACAGCGAACAGTTTCTTTAAAATAAGAAACTCAATAAATAAAACCTCAATGTTAATTGTAATGTTGAGGTTTGTTATTTTCATAGTATTATGAAACGTCTTACTAAGCACATACCATTTCCTAATGTTTCTAAAGCCTCAGAAGAAGGCTTGTTAGCTGTTGGAGGCGATTTATCTGTTGAAAGATTGTTAGAAGCCTATTCACATGGCATATTTCCTTGGTTTGAAGCAGAAGAACCTATTTTATGGTGGTCACCAGATCCAAGATTTGTGTTGTTCCCAGAGAAACTTAAAGTGTCAAAAAGTATGAAACAAGTATTGCGTCAATGTGATTTTGAAGTTACCATTAATAAAGATTTTAGAGCTGTTATTAAGGAATGTGCTCAAATGAAGCGCGACGGGCAATCAGGCACATGGATTACTAACAACATGATTGAGGCTTACGTACAATTGCATGAGTTAGGTTATGCAAAATCAGTTGAGGTTTGGAAACAAGATCAATTGGTTGCTGGCCTTTATGGTGTTGATTTAAATAATGGTATTTTTTGTGGAGAAAGTATGTTTACTAAAGAAAGCAATGCCAGTAAAGCAGGCTTGATTACATTTATTAAAAACACGAAGTACAAATTAATAGATTGCCAAGTATATACGCAACATTTAGAAAGTCTTGGGGCTGAAGACATTCCTAGAGAAAACTTTTTGAAATACTTAAATAATAATTAAATGGAAAATTTTTGGGATACCCGTTTTAAACAAGAAGCATATGTTTACGGCGTTTTGCCAAATGCTTTTTTTAAAAGTAGTATAGATACGCTTAAACCTGAAGGAAATATTTTGTTGCCGGCAGAAGGTGAAGGGCGTAATGCAGTTTACGCTGCTAAATCAGGCTTAAATGTCTTTGCTTTTGATACGAGTATGGAAGGTAAAAACAAAGCCATGAAACTAGCAGATCTTAATAATGTTAGTATTCATTATGAAATTGGAGATTTTTTTAATCTTAAATTAATAAACAAAAAATTTGATGTTGCAGCACTTATTTTCGCTCATTTTACAACAGATATTGTATCAGAATACCATAGAAAAGTTGCGGAATTATTAAAACCTAATGGCATCATTATTATAGAAGGGTTTAGTAAAAACCATGCAGACTTACAAAAGACAAATCCAAATGCTGGCGGACCAAAAAATGTAGATATGTTATTTTCTAAAGAGATCATGAAAAGAGATTTTCCAGATTTTGAGATTCTAAAACTTGAAGAGGTAGAAGATACGCTTAAAGAAGGCGAATTTCACAACGGTAAAGCCAGACTCATAAGGTTTGTGGGAAGAAAGAAGAGCTAACGTTATTAATTTTTTATCGAGTTATTTTTGACGCTATGGCATTTATTTAGATGATGTTTTTTTAGTAAATTGTAAATCATGAAATTCTTTAACACAATCATAATATCTCTATTAATTTTTTCTTCTTGCAATTTTGAAAAAAGGAACAAGGTTAAATTAGAAAGTTCATCTCTAGAAGGTGCTAATGAATTAGTTGTTTCAAGAGACAAATACTACAATCAATTATATGGGTTTTGGTTAGGGCAATGTATTGCGAATTGGACAGGGTTGGTGACAGAAATGGATAAAATTGGAAACATTGGAGAGATTAAAACTGGAGATTTCTATACAAGAGAAAACTGGGGTAAACCCGATCAACCTAGTATTTGGGGAGAAGGCATTCCAAGTAACTTGTCAGAGACCATCAATTTCGTGTTTAGAGACACAAGTGAAATCTGGGGAGCAGATGATGACACAGATATAGAGTACATGTATCAACATTTGCTGTATACTAATAAAACAGCGATATTATCACCCGAGCAAATTCGTGATGGATGGTTAAAACATATCAAAGATAAAGAAGAGAATTTTTTGTGGGTTTCAAATCAAAGAGCATTTGATCTTATGCAGGAAGGGTTTTTGCCGCCTGAAACCGGCAATCCCATCAATAACGAACATTTTGAAATGATTGATGCACAGTTAACTACGGAAATTTTTGGATTGTTCTCACCTGGAAGACCGGATATTGCTATAAAAATAGCTCAATTGCCTATCCAAACTACGGCGAGAGAAGAGGCTGAATATGTTTCAAAGTTTTATGTAACCATGTATTCTTTAGCCTCAAAAGTTGATGCTGAGATGCCTATTGAAGAGCAAATAATCTGGATGGCAAATCAAGCTCGAACCGTACTACCTGATAGCTCATATCCGGCTAAAATGTTTGATTACACAAAAAAAATGTATAGGTCTGATATATCATGGGAACAAACAAGAGATTCTATATATTATAGATATCAAGTAAATCAAGAAGATGGATATGATATTACATCAAAAAACTTATACTGTAATGGTTGTTTTGCATCAGGCATAAACTTTGCATCGAGCTTAGTGAGCTTGTTTTATGGTAAAGGTGACATAATTGAAACCATAAAAATTGGAACTCTTTCAGGATGGGATTCAGATAATCCAACTGCTACATGGGGCGGTTTACTGGGTTTTATGATTGGAAAAGGAGGAGTTGAAAAAGCTTTCAACAAAAAATTCTCTAACCGGTTTAATATTCATAGAACTAGACAAAATTTTCCTAATAATGGAATCGACTCTTTCGAAAATATGGCTAAAAAAGGAATCGAAATAACAGACAGGGTTGTTAAAGAGCAAATGGGAGGAGTCCTTGATTTAGAAAACAATACCTGGGTGATTCCTATCAAGGGAATGGAAACAGAATAAAAGATTAAATCTTAATATTAGGTTAGATTTCCTTATATCAAAAGCAATTAATTCTACGATTGTTTAAAATTTTTTTCAAAATATTTATAAAGGTGTAATAATCGTTAACTTCTGCCACTAATCTTTAAAAACAGTGTTTGAGTAACGATTTTTATATATCATCTATTTTACCCTATTCCGGAATAATAATCAAAATATGTAGGGCCTATACCGATTCACAGGAAGATTTCGAAGATTATTATCAAGAGGTCTGCTTACAAATATGGAGAAGTCGAGATAAGTTCCGCGGTGATGCTAAATGGTCTACTTGGATATATAGATTATCACTTAATATATGTTTAACATTAATCAAAAAAAAGAAAAGAAATCGTCAATATTATGATTTAGATTATAAGATTCAAAATGAAGTTGTAGAGGATGAACGTACGTTTTCAGATGAATCGCTTAACCTGTTATATGACGCTATTAAACAATTATCAGAAATTGATCGAGCGGTTATTCTGCTTTATCTGGAAGAAAAACCAAATAAGGAAATAGCAGAAATCTAACTGAAGCCGATTTGTTGTCAATAGAAAATGAACTTAAAATATTGAATTTAAAGTCGAATCCTGAAAGCAAAAGAAAATATTTTGGTAAAAAACTTAATGACTTTAAAGCCTATTTAAAAAAGGAGTTCTCTTTAATTCCTTACGGCTATTATACAGGTATAGGAATGAGTTTAGAAATGTGCTTTGGAGTTGCTATTGGAGCAAGTTTTGGAACATCTAACATTTCCATAGGTCTAGTTATAGGTATGTTAATTGGACTTGTTATAGGTAGAGCAAAGGACCAAGAAGCTGAAAAGCAAAATCGCGTATTGAAAACAAGAATCAATTAGAATTTTTCAGGACGAATTAAACTTCATCATATCTAAAACAACCAACTTCATGGTCGTTTATCATGCCAGTAGCTTGCATATGAGCATAAATTACGGTACTACCTACAAATTTAAAACCACGTTTTTTTAAATCTTTACTAATGTAATCACTAAGTGCTGTATTTGCAGGAGCCTCTTTGTAGTTTTTAAGTTTATTTTTAATAGGTTCGCCATTAACAAACCCCCAAATATATTTTGAAAAACTTCCAAACTCTTTTTGAATTTCTATAAAGGCTTTTGCATTGCATCTGGTAGCGTTTATTTTAAGTTTGTTTCTTATAATACCAGCATCTTGCAAAAGAGAGTCAATTTTATCTTGTTTGTATGTTGCTATTTTACTGTAGTTAAAATTATCAAACGCTTTTCTGAAGTTTTCTCGTTTTCTTAAGATCGTAATCCAACTTAATCCCGCTTGAAACGTTTCTAAAATTAAGAATTCAAACAGCGTAGCATCATCATAAACAGGAACGCCCCACTCTTGGTCATGATAAGCTTCATATAAGGCATCTCCCTGGCACCAGCCACATCTGTTTTTATTCATTATTAATATTGTAAGTATTCCTATAAATGTATGACAAATATCATATATAAGGAAACATCAAGATTGTAATTTTGTTTCGTTAAATTCAGAAAAACATGAATGCAGTTATAAAAGAAGGAATAGAACGCAGTATGTCTTATTCAACCTATAGAAGTTTGGTAAAGCGACTGGTGGAAGATAATTCCAATACAGGTTTAGAAAAAAGTGAAAGTTTAGCAGAATACACCAAGCTTAATGATAGGAGAATGAATCGCTGGGATAAAACCTTAAAAATTTCAGAAGAATCTAAAACTAAGTTATCTCATTTTAATGACAACATAACCTGGTTAGTTATTACAGAAAGCTGGTGTGGTGATGCGGCTCATATTGTACCTGTTTTATATAAAATAGCAGAATTTATTAATATCAATTTTAGAGTCGTACTTAGAGATGAAAATTTAGAGTTGATGGATATGTTTTTAACCAATGGAGCCAGAGCCGTTCCAAAATTGATTATGATTGATAATGTAACTGGTGAGGTTTTGAACACGTTTGGGCCAAGGCCTAGTGAAGCCACGAAAATGGTCGTTGACTATAAAGCGGAACATGGTGTTATTACACCAGAATTTAAAGAAGAGTTACAAGTTTGGTATAATAAGAATAAAGGTCAAAGTGTTGTAAATGATATTACTGAGATACTTTGCAAATTTGAACCTAGTATTTGCCAACAAAATTAAATGTAATAGAGCCTAATTGTGATTTTTTATTAGGACTAGCATTAAATTTGGCTTCTTTAGCATATTCTATAGCACTTTCAATTAAACACTCATTTGTTGAAGTTGACGATGTATTAACGTAAGTATCAATCACATTACCTTTAGAATCTACCGTTATATTAACAACAATTTTTCCACCGGCTTCACAGAGGTAAATGGGGATGGGTAAATACTCATCGGTTCTATCTACTAAAGAATATCTAATGGTGCTTTTCCGGTTGGAAGACTCAGGAGCATCTTTTTTCTTGGTTTGATTCTTTAAAAGGTCATTTACTTTTGAAAATGAAGATATTTCTTCATGATTTAAATCAGAAATATCATTATTACTACTAGATGATTGACTAAAATCTTGATTTTCATTAAACTCAGGTCTTACATAATCTTCAGGAGGAGCAATAGGCTTGTAAGCTTCGGTAAAAGACTTTTCTTTAGCCGTTTCATTAAATGCTTTGTTGGTTTCTGCTTTACTATTATTTAATTGTTCTAAAGCTTCAAGCACTTTAATTTCTTCTTCGTTAAGCTCTTTTTCGGGTTCTATTTCATAATAACTTTCAGAAGATAATTTGTTTTGTTTTTGAAGACTTAAATTAAAAACAGAAAGAACTATGGTTCCTGCAATTAGGAACGTAAGTAATAGCGCTTTTTGTTGATTATTGAAATTCAAATATAATTTGCTTTAAACATGGACACAATATATACGGCAAATTAAGATAAAAAGTTTAAAATAGCATAAATTCAATAAAAATAGAAACACTAGATAAACCCTCAAGTGTTTTATAACCAAACCGTTTTCTGGTAAAGTCTAGACCAATTAAAAATGAATTTCTATAATTTTTATCAAAAATTTGAGAGCCTACTCCGAATTTATACATATTTCCTTTTTCAAATGAACTTCCCAAACCTAAAAGGGTTCCATATCCACCTCTAATAAAAACATTATCATCATTTGCAATGACATTATATTGAAAACTTAAATAGGCAGGCGCAAAATGAAGGCCTTGTTCCGAATGCCAATCATATTCAAAATTTAAACCAATTACAGAGCGTTTATCAAATTGATAACCAATTGTATTATTTACAAAAAGGGCACTAGGTTCAATAAGTGTGCCGTCATCATCGTCATCAAAAGCTGAGTAGTCTTCATTTATGGTCAACGTCGTGGCCAAAGAAATTTTGTAGAAAAAACCATTTGTCTTTTCAGTTTCAATTTGCGAAAATGTAGAAAAAGAGAGAAATAAAACGAGAGGATAGAAAAGGTAAACTTGCTTCATAAAAATGAGGTATTAAGATGCAATTATGATAACAACAACTATTCCGAAGTAAGTTTTTTAATAAAATTCTCAATAGAAGAAGCATTTTCAACATTAAAATCACCAATTTTTGTTCGTCTTAATGCCGATAAATGAGCCCCGGACTGAAGCGCTTTTCCAAAATCATGGGCTAACGAGCGAATGTAAGTTCCTTTACTGCAAACGATTCTGAAATTAATATTTAGTTTATCAATTTTAGTGATTTCAAATTCCGAAATGTATATTTGGCGTGGTTTTATTTCTACTGTTTCACCAGCTCTAGCAAATTCATACAAACGTTTGCCATCTTTTTTTAATGCCGAAAAAACGGGAGGTTTTTGTTCTATGTCACCTATAAACTGCTTTGTGGTTTCATGAATTAAATCATGCGTAATATGACTGGTTTCAAAAGTGTTATCAATCTCAGTTTCTAAATCGAAAGAAGGTGTTGTGGTTCCTAACACAAGTGTGCCAGTATACTCTTTTATTTGTCCTTGAAAGGTATCTATTTGTTTCGTCATTTTGCCTGTGCAAAGCACCAATAAGCCTGTTGCAAGTGGATCTAAAGTACCAGCATGACCGACTTTAATTTTTTTTAATTTAAAAACTTGACGAATTTCCCAACGTAGCTTATTGACTACTTGAAACGAGGTCCAATGCAAGGGTTTGTCAATTAGCAATACTTGACCGGATAAATAATCTTCAGACCTTAACATTATACGGTAGTTAAAGGATATAAAAAGTAGTGGATAAGCAACAAGCCAAAACCTAAAATAATACGGTAATATCCAAAAATCTTAAAACCTCTTTTACTTAAGTAATCTATAAAAGATTTTATGGCTATTAATGCTACAACAAATGCAACTATATTGCCTATAATTAGATAGTTGATTTGGTCACCATTTAGTTCAAAACCGGCTTTATTATAATCATATAGTTTTTTCGCAGTGGCACCAAACATCGTAGGAACAGCTAAGAAAAATGAAAATTCTGCAGCTGTTTTTCTATTTAATTTCTGTGTCATACCACCAATAATGCTAGAGCCACTCCTTGAGGTCCCTGGAATCATGGCAATACATTGAAAGAAACCAATTTTTAAGGCGGTGAGATAACTTATTTTGGTGTGAGCTTCAGGATTTTCTTGATCAAATACCTCATTAGCTTTAAACCAATCATCTACTTTTAATAAAATAAAACCACCAATAATTAATGAAATAGAAACAATCAATGGGCTTTCTAGTAATTCGTCAATAACATTATTTAATAACAATCCCAAAACAACAGCTGGAATAAAAGCAACTAATAATTTAAAATAAAAATCTAAACTTTGAAAAAAACGTTTCCAATAGAGAACAAGAACCGATAAAATAGCGCCCAGTTGAATAACGATTGTAAATAATTTAGTAAAGTCATCACTAGCTATTTTCATAAGTGATGAAGCGATAATCATATGTCCTGTTGAAGATATAGGAAGGTATTCTGTAATACCTTCAATAACAGCAAGTATAATTGCATCAATTAAATCCATGCGACAAAAATATCAAAATTGAAGATGTATTTTGTTAAATTGTAGTTTATTTTAATTCATCGTATGAAATGAGCAGGCTAAAAAGCTTCTAACCTCAAGAAATGATTAATAGCGAACAGTATGTAATCTTTGAAAAACAATAAAATAAACACATGAAATTTGTAATTGCTCCAGATAAATTTAAAGGGTCATTAACTGGTATGCAGTTTTGCAACGCTGTAAAAACAAGTTTAAATATAATATTTCCAGATTCTCAAACAGTTTCTTTACCACTTGCAGATGGTGGTGATGGTACCATAGACATATTAGAATATCATCTAAACGGAAAGCGAATACAATTACGAGTGAATGACCCGTTGTTTAGAGATATACAGGTTTCCTATTTATATGTAGACAATATTAAAACAGCCTTTATAGAAATGGCTGCGGCTTCAGGAATGGCTCTTTTAAAACCAGAAGAGCAGAATTGTTATCATACAACATCACTTGGAACAGGGGAACTTGTTAAACACGCCATAGAAAAAGGTGCTAAAACCATAATTTTAGGCATTGGAGGCAGTGCGACTAACGATTGTGGTATGGGTATGGCTGTGGCATTAGGTTATAAATTCGAAGACAAAAACGGAAAGGAACTTAGTCCTATTGGAAAGAATCTTTCGAAAATTCAATATATAAATACAAGCTATGTTTTAAAATATTTAGATGAGATTGAATTTAAAGTAGCTTGCGATGTAACCAATCCTTTATTTGGTAAAGATGGTGCTGCATTTGTATATGGACCTCAAAAAGGAGCTTCTAGTGATGAAATAAAACAGTTAGATAATGGCTTAAAAAACATCGCAGTTATTTTTAAAAAACAATTTGGAAGAGATGTGCAACATGTAAAAGGCGCTGGTGCTGCCGGCGGTATGGGTGCTGCTGCTATCGTTTTTTTAAATGCTGAATTACAATCTGGAATTAATTTGGTAAAAAGTTTAGTTGAATTTGATGCTAAAATTAATGGTGCCGATTGGATTATTACTGGTGAGGGAAAATTAGACTCACAAACCCTTTCAGGAAAAACCATTCAAGGCGTGATATCTTCGGCGAATTTGAAACAGATAAAAGTGGCTGCATTTTGTGGGGCTATAGCTTTGAGTCAAAATGATATTAAAAACTTTGGAATAGAATACGTTGATGCGGTATTAAACTATTCTAAAAACGTAGATGATGGTATAAAAAACACGTATCGCTATGTTGAAGAAATGACTAAAACATTTGCCAAATCACTATTATACTTGAAGAGAAGTCCTAATAATTTTAAAAGAGAAAGGAATTGAAAACTATTTTTTATCTGGATTCAATAAAACAGCATAAATCTGAATTCCAAAACCGACAAGCACAAACATAGGTGCTAAACGAATACGTCTGAAACTAAAAATTTCAGGATTAAAAACATTAGGATCATCACTACCGCCACCAGACATTAAAATAAAACCTAAAGCAATACATACCATCCCTATGAACATAAATTTATAGTTTTTCTTTCCAAATACAAAGACACTCTTTGTAGCTTCTTTACGTTTTTTCTCTCCCATGATGATTTATAAACTAAGATGCAAATTAACGGATTTATTTAAAATAGCCTTGTTAAGAATATAATAAATTGTATTTCTTACCAAAGCCAACAATGAACAATTAATAATACAACTGATCTGTTTTTAAATTTAAAAAGCGCTGTGTTGCGATATGCGTGCTAATCCATGTGATAATAATTCCTAAGGTAAAAACAAACAGAAACAGTATCGTAACGATTATAGGGTTACTTAATAATTCTAATTCCGGAAATGTTTTATTGAGATAAAATAATACAATAGCCATTCCTATAAGCGCAATAAACCCGCCAATAATTCCTAAACGTACACTTTTCCAAACAAAAGGTCTTCTAATAAACTGCTTGGTGGCACCAACCATTTGCATGGTTTTAATGGTAAATCGTTTAGAATAAACGGCTAGACGAATGGAGCTATTTATAAGTAAAACAGCTATTAATGTAAAAATGCCGCTAATCACCAACACCCAAAAACTTATTTTTTTAACGTTATTGTTCATTAAGGTTACCAAATCGTTATCATAGTCAACATCGTCAACAAAGTTTTTGCTTAGTGCTTCATCAGAAATTTTTTCTAATTGATCAGAGGTTACAAAATCTGCTTTTAAATGAACATCAATGCTATTTTGTAGCGGATTATAGCCCACAAAATCCATAAAATCTTCACCATTTTCAGCTTTCATAAATTCAGCAGCTTGCTCTTTAGAGACGTATTCGGTAGATTTAACATAATCGGCCATGACCAGGCTTTTTTCTAGTTGTTTTATTTCAACGTCTTTTGCAGTGTCTTTAAGGTAGATTGTTAATACCACTTGTTCTTTAAAATGGTCAGATACTTTTGAGGCATTTAATATTAACATACCTAATAACCCTAATAAAAATAGAACCAATGCGATACTTAAAACGACTGAAAAGTAGGATGAAATAAGCCTGCGCTTTTGATGTTTTTCAAATGATGAACTCATATACAAGTTATTAACGTTGTAAAAATAATAAAGTATATTTAAACTGTATTTATATAAACTAAAACATATGAACATTGTTGTAATTGGTGCAGGTGGTGTTGGCGGATATTTTGGTGGAAAGTTAGCTAAATCTGGTTATGATATCACGTTTATAGCACGCGGAAAACATTTAGAAGCTATAAAAAACAAGGGATTGCAGGTAAAAAGTATTCTGGGCGATTTTACGGTGTATCCGAAAGTGACTGATAATATAAATGACATAAAAAATCCTGACCTGATTATTTTAGGCGTTAAGTCGTGGCAGATTATGGGCATTGCAGAACAATTAAAAGCTGTTATTAGCTCAAAAACAATGGTGCTTCCGCTTCAAAATGGCACTGACAATGCTGATAAATTAAGGTCTGTTTTACCAGAAGAACATGTTTTAGCGGGGTTATGTAAAATTGTAAGTAAGGTTGAATCTCCGGGGGTTATTAATCATTTTACGTTTGAACCTGAAATTGTTTTTGGAGAATATGATAATCGGAAAACGGAACGCGTTCAAAAAATTAAGTCTGTTTTTGATAAGGCCAGATTTAAAAACACCCTATCTGAGGATATTCATTTCGATATTTGGAAAAAGTTCTTATTTATTGGAAGCATTAGTGGTATCGGTGCTTTAACTCGAGCCGTTTTTGGTGTGATGAGAGAGAGTCCAGAGGTTAGAAAAATAATTTTTGATACCGCTAAAGAAATAGTAGCTATTGCCAATGTAAAAGGTGTTGGGTTAACGCTTCAAGATGTAGAAATGACAATAAACGTTATTGATAGTTTAGATTTCAATACAACAGCATCTATGCAACGCGATATCATGGAAGGAAAACCTAGCGAACTTCAAAATTTTAACGGCTATATTGTTGCTCAAGGAAAAGAATTGGGTATAGAAACACCAACCAATGCATTTATCTATCATTGTCTGATGCCGCAAGAAGTCAAAGCACGAAGCTAAGAAATGCTTTTCGGCTTTTTACTTACCATATAAACGCCTATAACTACTAATAAACAACTGACTATTTTGATAGCATTAATGTCTTGTATATATTGTTTTTTAGACAATACATTTGCATAAATAGCGACCATAACAAAACTTATTAAAGGCTGTAAATAAATATAACTACTGGTCACAGATGGCGACACATAACTAAGGGAATAAATATTAAATAAGTAGGCAAAAAAGGTTGTAAATAAAACCACAAAACCAACAACCAAATAGGTGTTTAAGGTAAAGGCGCTAAAGTCTGTATTGATAAAATCTCCTATTCCAACGGGAAAGGTAAATAGGAAACCGAATAAAAACACCCAGCTAACCACCGTTACAGCTTTGTATTTCTTCATGAGAGGTTTTACAAAAACAAGATAAAGTGAATAGCTTGTGGCATTTAAAAATATAAACAGGTTGCCAAGAAGCGAGCTGGTTCCGGAGGCTTTGTTGCCGTATAAAATCAACGCTAAAGCACCTATGCCGCCAATAGCGATGCCTAATAATTTATTTTTAGTAATGCGTTCTTTCAATAAAAAGGCACTAAAAACCAAAACAATAACGGGAACAGCTGTCATGATAATGGATGCGTCAATGGGCGAAGTAAGATTGATGCCATGAAAAAATAAAAGTTGGTTGGCGGCGGCACCAAGTATACCGCAAAGCATCAAACGTAACATATCACTTTTTGCAACACGTTCTTTAATAACAAAGGTTTTTAAAATCCAAAACATGGGTGTTGCGAAAAGCAATCGTATAAACACAAAAGATGATGGCTCAATTTTATCGGGCATAATGCCTTTGGCAATAATGTAGTTGACACCATAAATCAAGTTGGCACCAAGTAATGCTAAATGCGCTTTGTATATACTCTTGTTCAATCTTTTATCATTTTATGGCGTAAAAGTAAATCATATTACAATAATATATCATGTTTACTAATACAAAGAGCACTATTTATTAGGCTATAAAGGTTTTACAGTTTGTTTATAAAGCGTAAATTTGCGCTTTTAATCGTCATTACGAGGAGCGAAGCGATGCGGTAATCTTTAAAAGTTAGCAGATTGCTTCACTTTATTCGCAATGGCGTTAATATTTATAGTGTAATGAAGTACCATTTTAACGAAATTGAAGCCAAGTGGCAAAAATATTGGGCAGAAAACCAAACGTTTAAAGCCGAAAATAGTAGCGATAAACCTAAATTTTACGTGTTAGATATGTTTCCATATCCTAGTGGTGCGGGGTTACATGTTGGGCATCCGCTAGGGTATATTGCGTCAGATATTTATGCACGTTATAAACGCCATAAAGGATTTAATGTACTTCATCCGCAAGGATATGATAGTTTTGGATTGCCAGCTGAACAGTATGCGATTCAAACAGGGCAACATCCTGCCATTACAACTGCTGAAAACATAAAAACCTATCGCCGTCAATTAGACCAAATTGGGTTTTCTTTCGATTGGTCTCGCGAAGTACGAACGTCAGACCCAAGTTATTATAAATGGACCCAGTGGATTTTTATTCAACTGTTCAACTCATGGTATAATAATGATACTGATAAAGCAGAAGATATTTCAGAGTTAGTTAAATTATTCACTTCGGAAGGAAATACTAATGTAAATGCGGTTTGTGATGATGATGTTGAATCATTTTCTGCTGACCAATGGAACTCGTTTTCTTCAGTAAAACAACAGGAAATTTTATTACAATACAGACTTACTTATTTAGCTGAAACTGAAGTGAACTGGTGTCCTGCGTTAGGAACCGTATTGGCCAATGATGAAATTGTGAATGGGGTTTCAGAACGTGGTGGTCATCCGGTTATTAGAAAAAAAATGACACAATGGAGTATGCGTATTTCGGCGTATGCAGAACGTTTGCTTCAAGGTTTAGATAAAATTGATTGGACTGACTCTTTAAAGGAAAGTCAGCGTAACTGGATTGGAAAATCGGTTGGTGCATCAGTCTCGTTTAACGTCATTGCGGACCGCGAGGAACGAAGCGGGAAGCAATCTCATATTATTAACGTCTTCACAACAAGACCCGATACCATTTTCGGAGTTAGTTTTATGACGCTTGCTCCAGAACACGAATTAGTATCTCAAATAACTTCACCAGAACAAAAAGCTGAAGTAGACGCTTATATTCAAGCGACTGCAAAACGCAGCGAACGAGATAGAATGGCCGATATAAAAACTATTTCAGGTGCTTTTACAGGTGCTTTTGCAGAGCATCCGTTTACGAAAGAACCTATTCCGGTTTGGATTGGTGATTATGTCTTGGCAGGTTATGGAACTGGGGCAGTGATGTCAGTTCCTTGTGGTGACCAACGTGATTACGATTTTGCAAAGCATTTTAATATCCCAATTCCTAATATTTTTGAAGGCGTTGATATTTCTGAGGAAGCTTTCGCTGATAAAGACAAAACAGTGATTGGAAATAGCGATTTCTTAAATGGCTTGAATTATAAGAAAGCGACGAAACGCGCTATTTATGAATTAGAAAAAATAGGTCAAGGTGAAGGAAAAACGAATTATCGTTTACGTGACGCGGTGTTTAGTCGTCAGCGTTATTGGGGCGAACCATTTCCTGTATATTATGTAAATGGCATGCCACAAATGATTGATACCAAACATTTGCCAATTACCTTACCGGAAGTTGAAAAATATTTACCAACCGAAACCGGCGAGCCACCTTTAGGAAACGCCACGGTTTGGGCTTGGGACACCACCAAAAATCAAGTCGTTTCAAACGATTTGATTGATAATAAAACCATCCATCCTTTAGAGTTAAATACCATGCCAGGTTGGGCAGGAAGTTCGCAGTACTTTAATAGGTATATGGACCCACATAATGATAATGAAATTTTTTCACAGGAAGCCATAAACTATTGGCAACAAGTTGACTTATATATTGGTGGAAGCGAGCACGCTACAGGTCATTTACTATACTCACGTTTTTGGCAAAAATTTATGTTTGATAAAGGCTTAGTGCCTTACGATGAGTTTGCTAAAAAACTCATTAACCAAGGGATGATTTTGGGGACGAGTGCTTTCATCTACAGAATAAATGAGAAACCTGAGTTTTTTGTTTCTGGCGATATTTTTAATAATTATATGAATTTTAAAAAGAGAATTGAAACTCTTGAATTCATTCAAGGATTCACCGGACAGTCTTTGCAATCAATCCAATTAGATGAAGTTCACGTTGATGTGAAATATGTTAATTCATCAAATGAAATAGATGTTTCGGCATTTAGAAATTGGATGAAAGAGTATAAATATGATCAATTAAAATTTATAACGACAGAAGAAGAAAGAAAAAAGGATATTGTTAAGGTGAATCGAGACGTTGAAAAAATGTCTAAATCTAAATATAACGTCGTTAATCCAGACCAAATTTGTATCGATTATGGCGCAGATAGTTTACGTCTTTACGAAATGTTTTTGGGGCCATTAGAGCAATACAAACCTTGGAATACTGCTGGTATTACTGGTGTTCATTCGTTTCTTAAAAAAATGTGGAAATTATATTTTGATGATAACGGATTGAATATAACCAATGAAGAACCATCAAAAGATAGTTTAAAAACCCTTCATAAAACCATTAAAAAAGTAGAAGAAGATATTGAAAATTTCTCATTTAATACCTCTGTATCTACCTTTATGATTGCGGTCAATGAGTTAACATCGCAAAAATGCACCTCTAAAGAGATTTTGGAGCCATTATTGATTTTAATTTCACCGTATGCACCGCATATCGCTGAAGAGTTATGGAGTCAGTTAGGTCATAACGAGTCTATTGCAACCTTACCGTTTCCAACATTTGATGCTAGTTATTTGGTAGAAAGCAATAAGGTGTATCCTATTTCTTTTAATGGTAAGATGCGTTTCACGATGGAATTACCTTTAGATTTAAGTAAAGAGGCGATTGAAGATGCTGTGATGGCATATGAAAAAACCAAAGAACAATTACAGGGTAGAACACCTAAAAAAGTGATTGTGGTTCCTGGAAAAATCGTCAATATTGTTGGCTAACGTCATTACGAAATGCGGATCGACGACGTAATTTTTATAAATAAGAAGTTTCAATTAAAAAGATTGCCACAACTTTTTAACAAAAGTTTCGTAATGATGATAATATGAATAATTTATGTTTGAAATAGAAAGCATTGAAATCATAGGATTTATAGCGGCCATTTTAACAACGGCTGCCTTTCTGCCACAAGTTTATAAGACCTGGAAAACTAAAGATGTTTCTAGCTTGTCATTACCCATGCTTTTAATGTTTTTTATAGGGATTATAGCTTGGTTAATTTATGGGATTCTGAAAAGCAGTCCATCTATGATCTTCGCCAATACCATTACCGTGATATCGTCTTTTCTTTTAGTTTATTTTAAAATTAAGTACTCCCTAAAATCATAGAATGTTCATTTTATACAAGGGTTAAAAAATATTTAAATATTTTTTAACCCTTAATATGTTATGGTTTTTGACGAGAAACAAATAAATTGTGTTGAGCTACTCCTATTTAATTTTGGGGTATAAATTAAAATATTCAATTTTGACTTGTTAAATAATTGATATCATGACAATAGGTGTACCCAAAGAAATTAAAAACAATGAAAGCAGGGTAGGGATGACTCCTGCTGGTGTTTATGAATTAGTAAAGAACAATCATGCCATATATGTTCAAAAGGAAGCTGGATTTAGAAGCGGTTTTTTTGACAAAGACTATATAGAAGCAGGTGCTAATATTCTTGAAACTATTGAAGAAGTTTATGCACAAAGCGATATGATTGTAAAGGTTAAGGAACCCATTGAGCAAGAATATGCCTTAATAAAACCCAATCAGGTATTATTTACTTATTTTCATTTTGCTTCTGGTGAAGTCTTAACTAAAGCCATGATAGACAATAAGTCTGTGTGTATTGCTTATGAAACGGTTGAAGATGATGATGGTTCATTACCGCTTTTAGTTCCTATGTCTGAAGTCGCGGGACGCATGGCCATTCAGCAAGGCGCTAAATATTTAGAAAACCCCATTAAAGGCCGTGGTGTATTACTTGGTGGTGTTCCTGGCGTTCCTCCCGGAAAAGTGTTGGTATTAGGTGCTGGTATCGTTGGGATTCAGGCTGCTAAAATGGCGGCTGGTTTGGGCGCACATGTCACTATTATGGACATTAATATGAAACAGCTGCGCTATGTAAACGATATTATGCCCAATCATGTAGTCACTGAATTTTCCAGTCAATATAATATTCTAAAACGTATTAAAGAAGCTGATTTGATTATTGGTGGGGTTTTGATTAAAGGTGCCAAAGCGCCAAAACTAATTACCCGCGATATGCTAAAAAACATGCATCCGGGAGCAGTTATTGTAGATGTAGCGGTCGATCAAGGCGGTTGTATTGAAACTACAAGACCTACAACGCACGAGGATCCAACCTTTTTCATTGATGATGTGGTACATTATTGTGTAGCCAATATGCCTGGGGCAGTTCCTTATACATCTACGGTAGCACTAACCAATGTCACGCTACCATATGTGTTAAGATTAGCAAATCAAGGTTGGGAGCGAGCTTGTGAAAATGATAAAACCTTAGCAAAAGGCTTAAATATTGTAAAAGGCGAGGTGGTTTATAAAGAAATTATTGAAGCTTTCCACTGGGGTTAAACTTTTTTATCTGACAAATTTTCATAACAATATATTGGCTCTATTTTTGTTATATTTAGTTTGTAATTAAAGAATAACAAAAAATGATTGGATATTATATATTAATAGGTGCTATTGCCTTAGTAAGTTGGTTAGTAAGCAGCACCTTAAAAAGAAAATTTGAAAAGTACTCTAAAGTACATTTAAGAAATGGCATGAGTGGTAAAGAGATAGCAGAAAAAATGTTATCAGATCATGGTATTTATGATGTAGAAGTAATTTCTGCACCAGGAAGATTAACAGACCATTACAATCCAAAAAACAAAACAGTAAATCTAAGTGAGTCGGTTTACAATCAGCGTAATGCAGCATCTGCAGCGGTTGCAGCACATGAGTGTGGTCACGCCGTTCAACATGCTAAAGCCTATAGCTGGTTGCAAATGCGATCTTCTTTAGTACCTGTGGTAAGTGTCACTTCTGGAATGTCTCAGTGGTTAATTATTGGAGGTCTTGTTTTAGGTGGTGCTGCTGGCATAGGTTTAGGTTGGTGGGTTGCTGCCCTAGGTGTTACCTTTATGGGTTTTGCTACTTTATTTAGTTTTATTACGTTGCCAGTAGAGTATGATGCTAGTAATCGTGCCTTAGCTTGGTTAAAAAACAGAAATATGGTGACACCAGATGAATATGCTGGTTCTGAAGATGCCTTAAAATGGGCTGCAAGAACCTATTTAGTGGCGGCTATTGGAGCCTTAGCCTCTTTGTTATATTGGGCATTGCAAATTTTTGGTGGTAGAGATTAATATTGAAAAAATTTATATAAAAGCCCTGAATTACTTTAGGGCTTTTTTTGTTTCTTTAAGCATCAATCAAAATACAACATGAATCATCCTTTAGATTACTACAAAGAGAAATTAATATCATATCAAGCCGAAGAACAAAAACGAAACAAGCAAATGGTTTTGTTAAGTTCCTTTAGGGTTTTGGTATTTATAGCAACCGGTTTTGCTATATATATACTCTTTAATAACTGGCAATTTGCTGTTTTGTCAGTTGTTGTTGGTGTCGCATTATTTATCTATTTACTCTCAAAATATAACGACGTAAAGAGAGAACGAAATTTTTATAAAGAACTTGTAAAAATTAATCAGGAAGAAATCAATATTAATTCTGAAAATTTTCATCACAGAAATAATGGCTTGCAATTTCAAGATGGCAATCACTTTTATAGTTTGGATATTGATTTATTTGGTCGCGGATCTTTCTTTCAATATATAAATAGAACAACCATTAAGGAAGGTGCTCATAAGCTGGCAGATGCTTTAAAGGCTAATGATATTTTAAATATTAAGTTACGTCAAGAAGCTATTAAGGAGTTAGGTTCAAAACCCGAATGGCGCCAACATTATGCTGCCACGTCTGGCCTTGTAAAAGTTGAAACGCCGGCAACAAGTATTATCAATTGGTTAAAAAATCATAAGCCTTTTCTAACAAAAACAATAAAATGGTTGGCTGTAGGTTTTAGTTTGATGTCTTTAGTACTATTAGGTTTGACTGTTTTTGATGTTATTGATAAATCATTCATCGGGTATTGGTTGCTTGTTGGATTAGCGATAACTTCTGTATATCTTAAAAAGGTAAATAATTTGTCTTCAAATTGTGATAAGATAAAAGATACGTTTCGTCAATACGCTCTGCTTTTAAATCAAATAGAAGGTGAGATATTTACTTCTAAATTATTACAACAAAAGCAAGGTCAAATAAAGTCTGAAGGAAAAAAGGCCTCAGTAATTTTTAAAGAGTTTTCAAAAGTTTTAGATGCGCTTGATAACCGCAATAATTTAATTTCAGCCATTTTTGGAAACGGATTATTTCTTTTAGATTTAAAAAACAGTTACCAAGTTGAATATTGGATTTCTCAACATGCTGACAAAGTAGCCGACTGGTTTGAGGTGGTTTCATTTTTTGACGCTTATAATTCGTTAGGAAATTTTGCCTTTAATCATCCTGATTTTGTCTTTCCGGATATTTTAAACAACGGGTCAGTTATAAAAGCCACCGAATTGGGGCATCCATTACTCATTAAACCAAAGCGAATTAATAGTGATTTGGCGATTGATAACGAACACTTCTTCATTGTAACCGGAGCTAATATGGCCGGAAAAAGTACCTTTTTAAGAACGGTTTCATTACATATTGTTATGGCTAATATGGGATTGCCAGTTTGTGCCAAAAAAAGTCAATACAGCCCCGTTAAATTAATAACCAGTATGAGAACTTCAGATTCTTTAACAGATGAAAGTTCCTATTTCTTTTCAGAATTATCACGTTTGAAATATATCGTGGATGCGATAAAAAAAGAACCTTATTTTATTGTTTTAGATGAAATTCTAAAAGGCACCAATAGTACCGATAAAGCGATTGGTTCCAGAAAGTTTGTTGAAAAATTGGTAGCCTCCAATGCTACGGGAATTATTGCAACCCACGATTTAAGTTTGTGTGAGATTGAAAAAGAACTTGATGAGGTTAAAAACTATTATTTTGATGCAGAAATTATTAATGATGAACTCCATTTTGATTATAAATTGAAAACAGGAGTATGTAAAAATATGAATGCTTCTTTTCTTTTAAAAAAGATGGATATTGTATAGATTATTTATTGCTGTATAGGTCATTTTTAAATTAAGAAGTCACTATATTTACTAGTATGCAATATATTTCTAAACTTCCTAATATAGAGACTACCATTTTTACTGTGATGAGTGCTTTAGCAACCAAGCATGATGCTATTAATTTGTCACAAGGCTTTCCAGATTTTAAAAGCGATTCAAAACTGATTAATTTGGTTACTAATGCCATGCAAAATGGTTACAATCAATATGCGCCCATGGCAGGTATTTTAGAGTTGCGCGAGCAGATAGCAGAAAAATTTAATCTTCTCTATCAATCAAGTTATCATCCTGAATCAGGAATTACCATAACAGCAGGTGCTACACAGGCTATTTTTTGTATTATTTCAGCTTTCGTAAATAGGAATGATGAGGTTATTATTTTTAAGCCGGCTTATGATTCTTATGAACCCTGTATTGAATTGAATGGTGCAAAAACTATATCAATTCAATTAGAAGCACCGCTTTATGAAGTTAATTGGGAATTGGTGAAAGAACATATTAATCATCATACCAAAATGATTATTATTAATTCGCCTCAAAACCCAAGTGGTAGTATTTTTTCAAAAGAAGATATGCTTCAATTGCAAGCACTAACTAAGGGAACTAATATTGTGGTATTAAGCGATGAAGTATATGAGCATATTATTTTTGATGGTGAAAAGCACCAAAGTGTTTGTTTGTTTCCTGATTTAAAATCGAGAAGTTTTGTAGTAGCCTCATTTGGAAAAACCTTTCATAATACAGGGTGGAAAGTAGGGTATTGTTGTGCACCCGACGCATTGATGAAGGAGTTTAGAAAAGTGCATCAGTTTAATGTGTTTTGTGTAAATCATCCTATACAAAAAGGATTAGCAGAATATTTAAAAGAGGCCAAACATTATTTAGACCTGCATCAATTTTATCAGGAGAAAAGAGATTTATTTTTAAGTCTTATTAAACCCTCTAGGTTTAAGTTTTCACCTTCTAAAGGCACCTATTTTCAGGTTTTAGATTTTTCAGAAATCACTTCAGAAAATGATGTGGAATACGCAAAGCGATTAACTATTGAATCAGGTATTGCATCTATACCATTATCTGTTTTCAATCACAACAATTTAGATAACCACGTCCTGCGATTTTGTTTTGCCAAGAGCAATGACACGATTAAAAAAGCAGCGGATATATTAAATAGCCTATAATCATGCACGAACAACTTAATGTAGCTCTTATCCAAACAAATTTAGTTTGGGAAAATCCTAAGAAAAATAGAAAACATCTAAAAGAAAAAATAGATAGTATCTCGCAATCAGTAGATGTTTTTATTCTTCCAGAAATGTTTTCTACTGGTTTTACAATGAATGCTAAAGATGTTGCTGAAACAATGGATGGTAAAACGGTTACTTGGATGAAAAGGCGAGCCTTAAAAACCGATGCTGCTATTGTTGGAAGTCTTATTATTTCTGAAGGTGATAAATATTATAACCGCTTGCTTTTTGTAGAACCTTCTGGGGATATTCAGACATATGATAAACGGCATACGTTTACCTTGGTTGGCGAAGATAAAGTATATGCAGCTGGTATTAAGAAATTAATAGTTGATTATAAAGGTTGGAAAATCTGTCCCTTAGTTTGTTATGATTTACGTTTTCCTGTTTGGGCAAGAAATACGGAGGATTATGATGTTTTAATTTATGTTGCTAATTGGCCAAAGCCAAGAATATTGGCATGGGACGCTTTATTAAAAGCCAGAGCGATAGAAAATATGTGTTATTGTATAGGTGTTAACCGTATTGGTTTAGATGAGGACCAAAATGAATACTCAGGTAATTCAGCCGTTTATAACGTGTTGGGAAATTCGATTTCTACAATAAAGCCAAATACGGAAGAGGTTGAGGTAATTACCTTAGAGAAAAAGCATATTGACTTTTACAGAAATAAGCTGAAGTTTTTATACGATAAGGACGACTTTACTCTTCTCACTTAAAAACAAGAGTTTCTGGATAGCCCCAATCAGCACGAATTTCTATTTCTTTAAAATGACTAATAAGTTCTGGTTGTATTTTTTTTAGATAATTGCCTGTGTCATATTTTTTATTGCCGTTAGCATCAAAAACGGTTCTAATAAAATATTTTCCGGGTGTTAAATTTAAAAAATCCAGGGGTTCTTTTTTTGTAGTATATTGTTCATATTTAACCTCTTCTTTTGAATCAGTTAATTGCACAATAAGAGGATATTTTGCGTTTACTAATGTGAATCTGGCATACCCAAAATCTGATTCTTTTTTTGTTCTTAATTTATAATTAAGGGTGTCATTTTTATTATCGAAAAAATCAAAAAAGCCTTCAGGTAATATTTGAATATTATAACTGTTTTCTGGTGTTTTTTTAAAACTAAACTCATAGCTATTATTGATTGTATCAAGAGAAGACGTGTAATCAACAAACGTAGAATCTTTGTCCATAATGGTCATTTTTGACGCATCAAATGATTTAAAAGGAATACTTCCTTTAATTTTAAAAACGTCGTCATATCCAATTGATCCAGACGGTGAACCTTCAATAGTTAAGGAGTCACGTTCTAAGTCTCTCAACTTAACGGTATATTCTTTTTCAAATTCAAGATGGGATACTTTAAATATTAACGAGTCAACTTCAAGTTTTGGTTTATACCAGTAGTAAAGAGAGTCGGCTTTTTCGTCTTTAGTTATTCTGTGTTCTAAAGTCTCTGGAGTTTCAGAAAGTAATTCAATGCTCGTATTTTCGTAACTACCTTCGTAACCAAATGCAATTTTTTGGCCCGCTATTAATTTAGGTCTCGACGCTTTAAAATCTAGTTCTTCACTAAACAACTTTAAATCATATAATGTGTCTGTTGGAACTTTTATAAACGTTTTATGAAACCCAATCTTATCACTTTTTTGCTGAAATTTATTATCGCCATTTTCGTCTTTAAGCGCATAAAGCATGTAGGTGCCTTCTTTTAAGTTTTCAATTGAAAACGTACTTAAACTGTCTAAGGTATTAGTAACATATTTTGGATTTTCTTTATATATAATGGAATCATTATAAGTAGAGTCAACTTCATATAAGCCAACAGAAACAAAGGTGTCGGGTTTTCTTTTTAAGGCATCAAAAATTTGGCCATTAACCGTTAGTGAATCTATATAGTCTCCAGTAGAAAAAACATATCTGTAATATGGAAACAGGTTACCTTCATTATTATCCGAAATACTATTTCCAAAATTAAAAGCGTACGTGGTTTTGTGTTGAAGGGTATCAAATATTTTAATGGTTATATACTTACTAGCACCACCTAAAGGCATGATTTCAGGCAGTGTTTTCATTGGTGGAGAGATAATCAGCTGTTTTTGAATATCTTTAATTTTTATATATTCATCAAAATAAATTTTAATTTCTTTAGTGTTAAAATTTGTTGAATAGTTCTCAGGTTCAGAACTTACAATACTTGGTGGCGTGATATCCTTTTCTCCTCCCTGTGGTGTTCCTTTATTAGCACAATTAATAAAAATAAGACTTATAAAGACTATAAAAATATAATTTGAAAGCGTTTTATTCATGTGTAAATAATAAATGTTTTTTAATTGTCACATGTAACATTTTAATAATCATTTTTAGTGTTTTAAAAATTCTTAATTACAGATGTTTCATCACCAACATAAAATTTAAGCAAACCTACATAATTTTACAAATATAACGACAAACTGATTACGCAATTGCCATAGATGCCACACTTATTTTAATATTTTCTGCTTGATTTAAAATGGTGATGCAAGCTTCCATGGTTGCTCCAGTAGTAATTAAGTCATCAACCAAAAGAATATGTTTATTGGCGATAGTATTTTTGTTTTGAAGCGTAAATAATTCGTTATTATCATTCCATCTTGCCAGACGTTTTTTGAGTACTTGTGATTCTGTGTTGGTTTCTTTTAAAAGCACTTGATCTATATAAGGAACATTTAAAGCCGCAGCAATTTGTTGTCCAAATTTACTGACTTGATTATACCCTCTTTTTTTAAGTTTCTTTTTATGAAGCGGAACCGGAATTACGACATCAATATCTTCATAGGCTTGCACCGTTTTTAATTCACCACCTAACCAATCTCCCAAAAAAACACCAATTTTTTCTTGCCCTTTGTATTTTAAGCCATGAATAAGTTGTTGAACCATGCCTTTTTTTTCAAACCGTAATAATGCCGTGGCATGTTCTATCTTAACACGACCATAAAACACTTTTAAAACCGTATCGTCATCATTAAAATGAAAGTTAGTTACAGGTAAATTATTTCTGCAATCGGTGCATATATCTTGCTCATTATCGTTCAATAAGTCATGGCACGCATAACATACTTTAGGGAAGAATAGATTAATAACAGACTGTAACATTTAAAAGCAGATATGAACTTTTGTAAACTTAAATAAAAAATAAAAGAATTGAATACTTATTTTTCAACAAACAAGCTATTTGTTTGAAGCGGTTTTATATTTTTGCACCATGGCAAATCAAGACGATCAATTTAAGAAGGTAATTTCGCATGCAAAGGAGTACGGTTACGTATTTCAAAGTAGCGAAATATATGACGGTTTAAGCGCAGTTTATGACTACGCACAAAACGGCGCAGAATTAAAGAAAAATATCCGTGATTACTGGTGGAAAGCGATGGTGCAGATGAATGAAAATATAGTAGGTATTGACGCCGCTATATTTATGCATCCAACCACGTGGAAAGCATCAGGACATGTTGATGCGTTTAATGACCCTTTAATTGATAATAAAGATTCCAAAAAACGCTATAGAGCCGATGTGTTGATTGAAGACTATTGCGCTAAAATAGAGGCTAAAATAGATAAAGAAGTTGCTAAAGCAGAAAAACGTTTTGGCGACGCCTTTAATAAAGAAGAGTTTGTGTCTACTAATGGCCGTGTTTTAGGGTATCAGGAAAAAATAAACACAACACTTTTGCGGATGGCAAAATCTTTAGAAAATGAAGATTTGGCGGATGTTAAAGCACTTATTGAAGAATTAGAAATTGCGGATCCGTTAACGGGAAGTAGAAACTGGACTGACGTAAAACAGTTCAATTTAATGTTTGGAACCAAACTAGGTGCTTCCGCTGAAAACGCGATGGATTTATACTTAAGGCCAGAAACAGCACAGGGTATTTTTGTTAACTTTTTAAATGTACAGAAAACAAGCCGTTTAAAAATTCCGTTTGGTATTGCTCAAACGGGAAAAGCGTTTAGAAATGAGATTGTCGCAAGACAATTTATTTTTAGAATGCGTGAGTTTGAACAAATGGAAATGCAATTTTTTATTAAACCGGGCACACAGGCAGAATGGTACGAGCATTGGAAAGCAACCCGAATGAAATGGCATTTAAGTTTAGGAATGGGCGCTGAGAATTACCGTTTTCATGATCATGAAAAATTAGCACATTATGCCGATGCGGCGGCTGATATTGAATTTAAATTCCCATTTGGATTTAAAGAATTGGAAGGCATTCACTCACGAACCGATTTTGATTTAAGTCAGCACGAAAAATTCTCAGGCAAGAAACTACAATATTTTGACCCTGAAGAAAACAAAAGTTTTGTGCCGTATGTGTTAGAAACATCAATAGGTTTAGACCGCATGTTTTTAGCCGTATTTTCAAATTCTTTAGTTGAAGAGGAATTAGAAAACGGGACCACACGAACGGTCTTAAAATTACCAAGTGTATTGGCACCGGTAAAAGCAGCTATTTTACCATTGGTTAAAAAGGATGGTTTGCCAGAAGTAGCCAGAAAAATTGTAGACGAATTAAAATGGGATTTTAATGTGATTTATGATGAAAAAGATGCTGTTGGAAGACGTTACAGACGACAAGATGCCAACGGCACACCATTTTGTATTACGGTTGATCATGATACTTTAGAAGATAATACGGTCACAATTCGCCACAGAGATACTATGAAACAAGAACGTGTTAATATTGGTGATTTAAGAGATTTAATTAAGAAGGAAGTCGATGTACGTTCTTGGTTGATGAAAATGTAATTAATTTTTGTGAAAGCAAGAATCTTATTAAAACAAAACCCCAAGCCTTGGCTTGGGGTTTTGTTTTAGATACTAATTTGTCTATCGATTTGTTGATCAAGAGAAATAAAAGTTTCCGTTCTTGAAACGCCTGAAATAGACTGTATTTCTTTATTGAGTAAATGCATTAAATGCTCATTGTCTTTACAAAGTATTTTTATAAACACACTCCAATTTCCTGTAGTGTAATGGCATTCTAAAACTTCGGGTATTTTTTTTAGTTGTTTTACAGCTTCAGGGTTACTCATGGCCTTGTCTAAATATATACCTATAAAAGCCATGGTGGTATAACCTAAAACTTTTGGATTGATTACAAATTTGGACCCTGCAATTAATTTTGATTTTTCAAGCTTTCTTAATCGTTGGTGAATAGCGGCTCCTGAAATCCCTACGTTTCTTGCAATTTCAAGAATGGGTGTTCTGGCATCTTCCATAAGTGCGCGAAGTATTTTTTTATCAATACCATCTATGTGTACATTCTGATTTGAAATCTTCATTACTTATAATGTTTTAAATAAAAACATAAAAGTAGTAAAAGGATTTTAATTTGAAACTAAATGTCGCGTTAAGGATTACTCATGTATTCTATTTTAAATTTTTGAATTCGTGAGTACTCCGTATTTGAGCAAGTTGTGTAAGCTCTTTTTATGTTTTGAGCATAAAAAAGCGAGTTGCGAAAGCCTGACCCGATTTGGGAACGCCTAAAAATTAAATATTGAGTGGATTATAACCAAGATAAGGCACTTCTTTTTCTTTAAACGAGATACCTGAAGCTGCAAGTTCTTTTAAAATAGGTTGATAGACTTCTTTTGTAATAGGAATTTGAACGCCAGGCGTGGTAATTTTGCCATTTAAAATAGCAAGCGTAGCAATAGCTACGGGTAAGCCTACTGTTTTTGCCATAGCCGTATAAGTCTGATCGTCGCCTAGTGTGACCATAGTGGCATCTATTTGATGATTTTTACCATCAAGTTCATAGCCAAATTTATGGTACATGACTATCATATCTCTATCATCTTTATCAAGCGTCCAGCTATCCATCAGTATTTTTTGCAGGATTTGGGCTGGTGTTGCCTTTTTAAGTTCTACCATTTTTTTAGAATTGAATATATCGAGTTCCAGTAGCTTGTCCCAAACGATATCATCTTGATCAATTTTTAAGGTATGTCTTAATTTTAATTCTACAGAATCTGATGGGCTATAGGGTAAAAAGGCATTTACGAAATCTCTATAACTCATGTTTTCACTATCCTCGATAGTATAGCTATCGTCTGTCATACCTAGCATCACAAATATATTCCATGCACGACTAAACCCAACACGCCTCATGGTACCGCGATATAAAGTTTTAATGGCGTTTAAACCATAAACATGTTGATATTTTAGGGAGTCACGGTTAGCGTAGACTTCAAATCTGCCATAATCATCAACATCTAAAAACTCGGTTCTTCTAAATAATCTGTGATACGGAATGTATTTATAGGTGCCTTCTTGTAGAAATTTGGCCGCACCGCCTTGACCTGCAACCACAACATTTCTTGGGTTCCAGGTAAACTTATAATTCCAAAGATTATTGTCACTTTCAGGAGCGACTAGGCCGCCGGTGAATGATTCAAACAAAATCATTTTCCCTCCTTTATCTCTAATGCTATCAATTACTTGCATAGCACTCATGTGGTCAATCCCAGGATCAACACCTATTTCATTCATGAATATCAATCCTTTTTCAACAACATCATCATTGAGTGCTTCCATTTCTGGACTTATATAAGAGGCGGTAACCATATTTTTCCCAAATTCAATACAATCTTTGGCCACATCAATATGTAAACGCGCTGGTAGCATGGAAATAATTATATCAGCATTTTTAATAGCCTCGCTTCTAGATTGTATATCATAAATATCTAGTATAATTGCTTTTGCGCGATTGTTATTATTAATGAGTTTAATAGCATGGCTAATATTGATGTCACCTATAGTTATAAATAAATTTTCAGTTTCTGATTTATCTAATAAATATTTTATTAAATAAGAGGTAGATTTTCCTGAACCAATAACTAAAATGTTTCGCATACTGAGTTTTGTTAAGTAATTTTGTTGTGACTAATGTAATAAATACAAAAGGTTTTATAAACTCAAATTCACTATAAATATGAACAAAACAATTTTAATTTTAGCATCAATTTTAGGTTTTACAGCCATTGTTTTAGGAGCATTTGGAGCACATGGATTGAAGGATTTAATATCTGAAGAATCGATACAAACGTTTGAAACTGGCGTGCGTTATCAAATGTATCATGCACTATTACTACTTTTTGTTGGAACTACTACGTTTGTTACAGCGAAAATTAAAAAGCTAATATTTTATTTTGTTTTAATAGGATGGTTTCTTTTTTCTGGATCTATTTATGGGTTAGCAACTAATTTGTTAACAAATTTTGATTTTAAAACCATTGCATTTGTAACTCCTATAGGTGGTTTATGTCTTATAGTTTCTTGGTTTTTTCTATTTATGAATTTCGTAAAAATAAAAGCTAAAAATTAATATATTTATGATATAACATAAAAATATTGTTTTATTTTTGCTGAATAATCATTTTTATTGAAAATTATGGCAAGCTACAACCCAATTACGAAAACGATTGCGTTAGAACAATATGGCATTAAAAATGCTAAAATAAGGTATCAACTTTCATCAAAAGAACTTCACCACATAACCATTGAAAAGGGTCAAGGTGTTGAAGCATCTTCAGGAGCTTTGGCTGTGAACACAGGAGAGTTTACTGGCAGATCTCCTTTAGACAGATTTATTGTTAAAGATGACAATACAAAGGACGACATCTGGTGGGGAAATATTAATATCCCGTTTGCTCCAGATTCCTTTGAAAGCCTATATAATAAGGTAGTGGATTATCTTTCTAGTAAAGAGGTTTTTGTTAGAGATTGTTACGCCTGTGCAGACGATGATTACAAGCTTAATATAAGGGTGATTAATGAATACGCCTGGAGTAACCAATTTGCTTATAATATGTTTCTTCGTCCAACAGAAGAAGAATTAAAAGCGTTTAATCCAGAATGGATAGTTGTTAATGCACCTGGTTTTAAGGCTATTCCAGAAATTGATGGAACCCGTCAGCATAATTTTGCCATTTTAAATTTTACAAAAAAGATTGCGTTAATAGGAGGTACTGGTTATACAGGAGAAATTAAGAAAGGCATTTTTTCAGCTTTAAACTTTATTTTGCCAGTATACAAAAAGACGTTACCAATGCATTGTAGTGCCAATATTGGTAAAGATGGCGATACAGCTATTTTCTTTGGTCTTTCTGGAACTGGAAAAACAACGCTGTCTACAGATCCAAATAGAAGTTTAATTGGTGACGATGAGCATGGTTGGACAAGGGAAAACACCGTATTTAATTTTGAAGGTGGTTGTTATGCCAAAGTCATTAATTTGTCCGCTGAAAACGAACCAGAGATTTTTGATGCTATTAAATCTGGCGCCATTTTAGAAAATGTGATACTAGATACTGATGGGCATGTTGATTTTGCAGATACTACCATCACTCAAAATACAAGAGTAAGTTATCCTATTAATCATATTGAAAACATTCAAGTACCCTCAATAGGGAAAAACCCAAAAAATATTTTCTTTTTAACGGCTGACGCCTTTGGCGTTTTACCTCCAATTTCAAAACTGACACCTAGTCAGGCAGCCTATCATTTTATTTCTGGTTATACGGCTAAAGTTGCAGGAACTGAAGCAGGTGTTATAGAACCTCAACCGTCTTTTTCAGCTTGCTTTGGAGCACCTTTTATGCCGTTACATCCAGCTAAATATGCTGAAATGTTAAGTAAAAAAATGAAAGAAGCTGGTGTTAATGTCTGGTTGGTTAATACGGGATGGACCGGTGGTCCTTACGGTGTTGGAACACGAATGAAATTAAAATATACGCGTGCCATGATTAATGCAGTTTTAAATGGTGATTTAGGCTTGTATACTTATGATGATTATCATATTCATTCTGTTTTTGGGGTTGCTCAACCTAGACAATGTCCTGGTGTGCCAACAAAAGTATTAAGTCCTAGAGCCACTTGGAATAATGATAATGCCTATTATAAAACAGCGTTTAAATTAACGAATGCTTTTAGGGAAAACTTTAAAAAATTTGAGTCGTTTGCCAGCGAAGAAATACGAAGAGGTGGACCACAACGGTACGCATTTTAATGATAAAAAAAGAGCGACTTTTAAGTCGCTCTTTTTAATTTATAAAGGAGTTAATTATTTTCTTTTATTAACTTTATCAATATATTTTTGTAAAGCCATTGTCATTGACGGTGTTTCTTTAGTAGGGGCTGCAATATCTACACGAAGTCCTTTTTCTTCTACAGCTTTAATCGTTGTATTTCCAAATACGGCAATGAGCGTATCGTTTTGCTTAAAATCTGGAAAATTATGGAATAAAGATTCAATACCTGACGGGCTAAAAAATACTAAAACATCATAATACACATTAGCTAAGTCTGTAAGATCACTAATCACCGTTTTGTAAAACGTTGCAAGTTTCCAATCAACACTTAAAGAATTCATTGTTTCTGCCACTTCAGGTTTTACCTTATCAGTGCATGGTAATAAAAACTTTTCGTCTTTATATTTTTTGATTAAAGGAGAAAGTTCAGAAAAAGATCGTTTACCAACATAAATTTTACGTTTTCTATAGACTACGTATTTTTGTAAATAATAAGCTACTGCTTCAGATTGGCAGAAGTATTTCATAGAATCAGGTACTTTAAAACGCATTTCGTCTGCAACTCTAAAATAATGATCAACAGCATTTCTACTTGTTAAAATAATAGCCGTATAGTTATTTAAATCTACTTTTTGCTGTCTAATTTCTTTTGCAGAAACACCTTCTACATGAATAAAAGGTCTAAAATCAATTTTTACCTTTTGCTTTTCTTGAAGATCAAAATAAGGAGAATTTTCTATTTTAGGCTCTGGTTGTGATACTAAGATTGTTTTCACTTTCATTGGGCACAAGTAATTTTGTATTAATTATGAAATAAAAACCTCATATAATATAATATAAGGCGCAATTTCAAGAGCGCAAAGATACAAAATAAAATAAAATAAATTTTCTTTTATTAAACTTTGATTTGTTTTAATTGTAGTAATTAGTCCAATAATGTTTATTAAAAGAATTATAATGAAAATTATAATCAAGATTGTAATTGTCGGCTTAAAACTAAATATAAAAAGTAAGTTTATCGGTACTAGTATAAGACCTAAAAAATTTTTATAACTTATTTTTTGAAAAAGGTATTGGTCAATTAATTGGTCTATTTCAAAAAGACTTCCTAATAAGCGTTCTAAAAGTACTTTTATCAAAATAATAGCCCCAATACCAAAGGTTAATTTAAATAACGTGTCAATAGAAGGTTCTAATATGGGGCTATTATGGTTTAGGCATATGAAACCAAAAGTACCAGCTGATAAAATTAAATTTGCAAAAAGTAAAGCATCAAATTTGTCAAAGAATTTTTGTTCTCTAGCATATATTTTAAGATATTTCGAATTTCCTAAAACAAAAACAAAATCATTAAATCGTTTAGGAGAAAAAGCTTTTGCAGCAGCAACAAACGTAATTCCAACAACAATTAGAATAGTAAACAATTCGTACGAAGGGATGTTTCTAAGCATGGTATAAAATTATTATAAATTATAACATCCTATCCAAATTATTAATTAATATTTAAAAAAAAGTATCTTCTAAATAATGTACATTTGCTAAAAAATATACAGTTTTCATGATTTTAAGGCTTTTATAAACGCCTATTTAAAGAATATTAGAAATAGGAATCTCTATGAAAAATGCGGTTGTAATTATACCAACATATAATGAAATTGAAAATATTGAAGCAATTATAAAAGCGGTATTTTCACAATCTAAAGATATAAATATTCTTGTTGTAGATGACAATTCACCTGATTTAACAGCGTTAAAAGTAAAGGAGTTGCAACATGAGTTTGAGGGTAGATTGTTTTTAGAGTTGAGGAAAGAAAAATTTGGCTTAGGAACAGCTTATATTCATGGGTTTAAATGGGCTTTGAAACATGCGTATCAATTTATTTTTGAAATGGATGCTGATTTTTCTCATGACCCCAAAGACCTCATCAAATTATATGAAACATGTCATACTCAAGGTGCAGATGTAGCTATTGGTTCAAGATACATTACCGGTGTTAATGTGGTTAATTGGCCTTTAAATAGGGTGTTAATGTCTTATATGGCTTCTGTTTATGTAAGAATGATTACGGGCATGAAAATACACGACACTACCGCTGGTTTTGTTTGTTACAAAAGAAAAGTTTTAGAAACCATAGATTTAAATAAAATTAAATTTATAGGCTATGCGTTTCAAATAGAAATGAAATTTAAAGCATATCTTAACAAGTTTAATATAGTTGAAATTCCAGTAATATTTACGGACAGAACAAAAGGAGAATCTAAATTAAGTTCTGGCATAATTTCTGAAGCTATTTTTGGAGTTTTTTCAATGAAAATTAAAAGTATTTTTAAAAAGTAGTAGGGATTATGAAATTAAAAACAATACTAATAAAAAACGTAAATATCGTAAATGAGGGTGCCGTATTTAGTGGGGATTTATTAATAGAAGGTGAGTATATAAAAGAGATTAGTGAATCAATTAGCGCTAAATCATCCGATGTGCATGTTATTGATGCCGAAGGTAAGTTTTTGTTACCTGGTGTTATTGACGATCAAGTGCATTTTAGAGAACCAGGATTAACTCATAAAGCAACTATTGAGTCAGAATCAAGGGCAGCCATTGCAGGTGGCATAACTTCTTTTATAGAAATGCCTAATACTAATCCACAAACTACTACGATTGAAGAATTAGATAAAAAGTTCGAGATAGCTTCAAAAACGTCTTATGCTAACTATTCTTTTATGTTTGGTGGTACTAATGATAATTTAGAAGAAATTTTAAAAGTAGATGCTACACAGGTGGCTGGTTTAAAACTGTTTCTTGGTTCTTCAACTGGGAATATGCTGGTAGACGATCCAAAGGTTTTAGAGAAGATTTTCAAAAGCACTAATTTGTTAATTTCGGTGCATTGTGAAGATGAAAATACTATAAAAGCAAATCTGGAGACTTACTTAAAAAAGTATGGTGAAGATATCCCTATGCAATGTCATCCTGAGATACGTAGTGAAGAAGCCTGTTATTTATCGTCTTCAAGTGCCATTGAATTAGCAAAAAAAACAGGAGCAAGATTACATGTGTTTCATTTATCAACCGGAAAAGAAACTAATTTATTCAGTAATAAAATTCCGTTAAAAGATAAAAAAATAACAGCCGAGGTTTGTGTTCATCACTTATGGTTTACAGATGAAGATTACGACAAAAAAGGGACCTTAATTAAATGGAATCCAGCGGTGAAATCAAAAAAGGATAAAGACCAATTATGGAAGGCATTATTAGACGATAGAATTGATGTAATAGCTACAGACCATGCACCACATACTTTAGAAGAAAAGAAAAACGTTTACACGAAAGCGCCCTCTGGTGGGCCATTGGTTCAACATGCCTTACCAGCTATGTTAGAAATGTTTCATAAAGGAAAAATTTCCATTGAAAAAGTGGTCGATAAAATGTGTCACAATCCAGCTATTTTATTTCAAATTGAAAAAAGAGGTTTTATTAAGCAAGGTTATTATGCAGATTTTGTTTTGGTAGATTTAAATAATCCATATACCGTACAAAAAGATAATATTTTGTATAAATGTGGATGGTCTCCATTTGAAGGTACTACATTTAAATCTAGAATAACGCATACGTTTATTAATGGGAATTTAGCTTTTGAGAATTTTAAATTCCATAATTTTAAATCGGCAAAACGATTAACTTTTACAAGATAATGTTTAAACAAATCATCGTATCTCTATGTGTGGGTTTGTTAATGGTTTCATGTTATACCTTTAATAAACCAAAAAAGCCAAATCATTTAATTTCAAAAAAGGAAATGATTAATATTATTATCGATTTGAGATTAATGGCTTCTGCAAACGGATCAAACCAAAGATTATTACAGAACCGCAACATATATTCTGATGATTATATTTATAAGAAATATAATATTGATAGCTCAACTTTTGCTTTGAATAATAGTTATTACGCCTATTATGTAGAAGAGTATAATGACATATATACTAAGGTTAAAGACAGTTTAGATATATTGAAAAAAGGCCTAGAAGACCTAGTAAAAAAAGAAGAAGAAGAAAAAAGGAAAACAGATTCTATTAATAGAATTAGAAGGAAAGACTCTTTAAGGCTAAAAAGAAAAAATGATTCTATCAAGTTAAGGCAAGGGATTGATACTATTTTCAGGGAAAAAGTTAATAAAATTGAACCTAAACTAATTAAACCTGCTTCAGATAAAGGCGACCAATCTTAATGATACTATGGTTTACAAGCTTGAACTCATAGTTTAAATGAGATTTTATTTTGATATTGCTATATGATTTTTTAGTAGACAAGGTTTTTACTAAATGTTTTGTTAGTTGTCTGCGTTTGCCAGTTAGTTTGTGTGTTAACCAATCTAATCTCCAACCTACTTGTAATAACCATTGCGGAGCCATTTTTTCTGGAGGAGGAGCTTGAACTGATTTTGCCATTTTCTTCAAAAACTTTTTGTAACTCCAGCATTCTGAAACTAAGATAAAACGCTCATTTTTAATATCACTTTTTATTAAGGTTATCATTATTGAAACCACATCTTCAACATCAACAAGTCCAATAGATCCCGACGTAAAATGCTTAAGACCATTATGAGCTTTTTTAAATAAGTTTCCGCTGCCATAACGCCAAATACCAGCACCCAAAATAACACTCGGGTTAACTATAACCATATCTAATCCTTCTTGAGAAGCTCGCCAAACTTCCATTTCTGCGCCATACTTGGTGATGGCGTAAACATTGTTACTAGCTTCAGGGTTCCATTCACTTTCTTCGGTTAATACTTCTGTGTCGTTTGGTGTCCCTATTGTAGCAATGGAACTAACATAACACATTTTTTTAATTTTATTAGCAATGCTAAGGTTAACCATATTGGCAGTTCCTTCAATATTGGTTTTTCGTAAAAGGTGGTATTTATCAGGTTCAAACGACACAAAAGCGGCACAATGATATACATAAGAAATACCAGAAAAAGCTTCGGTTAAAGACGGAACATCCAAAATATCTGCTTGCACCCATTCAATAGACTCAAATAGAGATGTGTAATTATCTGTATAGCAAGAGAACACGTTTTTTATATTCTCTAGTTTATGTTCACTTCTATATATAGCTCTTACTTTTTCACCATTACTTATTAATTTATATAATAAATGTGAACCAACTAAACCTGTACTACCTGTTACTAAAATCATATAACGAATGTAAAGAATTATTCAGAATTCATCAGTAATTATACATTGATTTTTATCTTTGCGCTAGATTACCAAAAATATTATAATATGATAAAGAATTTTATAGAAGAATTGACTTGGAGAGGCATGATACATACCGTAATGCCTGGTGCAGAAGACCATTTAATGGAAAGTATGCGAAGTGCTTATGTTGGGTTTGATCCTACGGCAGATTCTTTACATATAGGGAATTTAGTGCCTATAATGTTGTTGGCTCATTATCAACGTTGCGGACATCGTCCGGTAGCATTGGTTGGAGGGGCCACAGGGATGATTGGTGATCCTTCGGGGAAATCTAGCGAGCGTAATTTATTGGATGAAAAGACCTTACGTCATAATCAGGAAGCTATAAAAAATCAATTATCTCACTTTTTAGATTTTGAAAGTAATGAGAACAATGCCGCTATATTGGTGAATAATTATGATTGGATGAAGAATTTTTCTTTTCTTGAATTTATTCGTGATGTCGGTAAGCATATTACAATAAATTATATGATGGCTAAAGATTCTGTAAAAAATAGGATTTCATCTGATTCTTCAGAAGGCATGAGTTTTACTGAGTTTACCTATCAATTAGTTCAAGGCTATGACTTTCTGCATTTATATAAAGAAAAGAATTGTACCCTTCAAATGGGAGGGAGTGACCAATGGGGAAATATCACAACGGGAACGGAATTAATTAGAAGAATTGACAATGGTAAAGGATTTGCCATTACATGTCCCTTAATTACAAAGTCCGATGGATCTAAATTTGGTAAGTCTGAGGGTGGTAATGTATGGTTAGATTCGAATAGAACATCACCATATAAATTTTATCAGTATTGGTTAAACTCTAGTGATGAAGATGCAGAAAAGTATATTAAAATATTTACATTTTTAACGGAGTCTGAAATTAAAGGATTAATAGAAGTGCACCAAGAAGCGCCACATTTACGCGTTTTGCAAAAGTGTTTAGCTGAAGAAATAACCACGATGGTGCACTCTAAAGAGGATTTAAAAAATGCGATTAAGGCTAGTAATATTTTATTTGGAAATTCTACGAGTGATGATTTAAAGCACTTAAATGAACAAACATTTTTAGATGTATTTGATGGTGTACCTCAATCAGAAATTGCTAAATCTGAAATAGAAGATGGGCTAGATATTATTGCTGCTTTGGCTGAAAAAGGAGGGTTTTTGAAATCAAATGGAGAAGCAAGAAGAGCGCTTAAAGAAAACTCCATTTCTGTAAATAAAGAAAAAGTAAAAGAAAATTATAAAATTACATCATCAGATTTGATTAATAATAAGTTTGTTTTGCTACAACGTGGTAAGAAGAACTATTTTGTAATTTGTATATCATAAAAAAAGCCTGATGGGGGACATCAGGCTTAAAACTAACCAACCAGCTAGAAAATATTTTCTTTTTCTTAGCTGGTTTTTTTGTCGTATTTTTTTAGGAAACCTTACAGTTATAATACCATTAAATTACAACCGCGAATATCTGAATGGTCAAAGCGTCCAATTACTTCAAAGGAACCATTAGTATGAACGCTTCCTATATCTTGGGTTGCAATAAAAGAGCAAGAATTTATGTTTGCTAAATCTATGACATTGATGCCTCCTGTTTTTCCTTTAGATTGAATTGTTAAAGCATCTTGAGTATCACGGGTTAAAATACGCATCCAGTTAGGGCCATTAAAAACACCATGCCCTTTAGAATAGGCCTGACTCAATAATTCAGTCATACCATATTCGCTATGGATGGTTTCAACCCCAAAACCTTGTTTTAATTGCTTGTGGAGTTCTTCACGTATCAGTTCTTTACGTCGCCCTTTCATACCTCCTGTTTCCATAACAATGGTGTGTTTTAAGTTGAATTGGTAGGTTTCAACCAAATCTAAGAGTGCAAATGAAACACCAATGAGCAATACTTTTTTTTCTAAAGAATCCAAATGAATTAAGGTGTCTTTTAATTCAGCCAAATTGTTGAGGTAAAAACCACTTTCAGGTTGGTTTGACTGCTTTATAAAAGCATCAACCATATAAACCAATGAAGACCCTTCACGTTCTAAATAAGAGGGGAGCAAGGCCAAAACCACATAATCTTCAATAGGCCCATAAAAACCTTCAAAACCTTTTCTAAAGCTGGTTTCATAAATATTTAAATCTGTAACAAAATGATTGCTGGTTGCACTTTCTGTAGTGCCGGAACTGGTAAAAGTAGTTTGAATAGGCTCATTCGAACTTAAAACGGGATGTGATTTAAAAAATTGAATGGGTAAAAAGGGAATTTCTTTAATGGATTTCACATCACTGGGATGAATATAAAGCAAATCGCAAAACGAACGGTAGACTTGGTTATTTTCAAACTGGTAGTTAAAAATTTTTAAAGCTAAATCACTGAAATCCTGTTCAGATTGAATATTAAAAATGGCATTAGTGTCTATCATTAAAAAAACTGTCAGTTCGAGTGAAAATTGTGATACAATTTTTGTGTTGATAACAAAACACAAAAGTACTAAAATTAAAAAGCGTTGCCACTGGCAACGCTTTTTAATTTTATAAGGTTTAATGCTTATTGAATCACTAATTTTTTAGTAACATGAGTATTGTCTTGAATAACTTTCATGATATAAATACCCGAGTTTAGACCAGATACATCAAGTTTATTACTACTAAGCGTTTTGTTAAAGACTTGCTTTCCTAACAAATCAAATAGCGAAACACTCATTTGAGCACTGTTTTTGCTAGAAAGGGTAACATACCCTAAAGAGGTTGGATTGGGGTACATTTTAAAGTTGGCTATGCTAAAAGTTTTTGCGTCTAATGTAAAGTCAGCTAAACTTCTGGCATAAATTTGGGCGGTATTATTATATCTACCAGCAACAGCCGTTAAACTTGGTAATTGAGTAGAAGGTATTATTTGTCCTATATAATCAGCACCAAAGAAGTCAGTACGCATTATTACAATATTTGCTCCAGAATCAGATGAAACATCATAGTTTGAACCTGTGCTAAATGTTGCAACGCCATCACCTGCATCAAAAGTCACATTCTCTAGTTCTACTAACTCTGATTCATAAGTTATATAATTAGTATTAAAATCAGGAATGGTTACTATTTGAGGAGTAACTGTGTTTCCTGAAGATGACACAATACCACTATCTGTAGATGGTATCAATATTAAAAGGCCATTAGAAATTTCCGTTTGTCCTTTAAGACCAGTAACATTATCTCCAACATTATATGTTGTCATAAAATTATTACTGTCATATATTAATATTCCAGAAATATTAGTGTCTTGTACCCAATGTCTGTTAAAGTAGCTGTCTGTATGAGTTACAAGTGAAGCCCCCGTAATTTCATAATAAGATCCAGCACCATTAGAGCTAACATCTGCTCTTAAAGTAGCAATATCTGAAACTATTACATAACCTAGAGTGTTTGCTGTAAGCGTATATACTACAGGTGTAGAAAGTGAAGCACCACCGTTGTCTAAAAGCTCCGCGGTTAATGTATATGTTTTAAAAGGGTCTAATGCGGTAAATGGATAAGTTTGAGAAGTGTCAAATACATCTCCCGAATCATGAATTCCTCCATCGGTTATATTTAAAATTTCCCAATGAACGTAGCCATCACCTTGAGAGATAGTGCCTGGTTCACCAACAACAAAATTTGAAACAGCAAATTGAAAGTCACCAGCAAGATCTTCAGGACCAACAGTTACAGTGCCGCCACTTGTTTCAGAATCTAAAAGGGTGAGTGTTGGATCAGTTGAAGGAGGTTCCGCAAAAAATGAAAAATCATCCCAATAAACAGTAGCTCCATTATATGCTCTTACTTCCCATCTAAAACCATTTACTCCAGACGGTGCAACTACTGTTGCTGTATACTGTGCCCAAGCACCACCGTTATTGTCAAAATATGAGTTATTAGGACCTCTTAAAATTGCATCAGTATTTGCATCTGTAACTGTGCTTGTTCCATTTAGCCAATAACTCCATATACGTGCGTCACTGCCATCTCCTGCTTCAACTTTATACCAAATCGTAATAGTATATGAATTTCCTGATATAATTCCTGATATATCTTGAGCGATATCTTGTGTTGAAGTTACCAATTGCTTTGCAGAGTAAGTTCCACCGTGTATTTGAGTAGTTTCTTGAGTTGTGCTTTCTGCTTTAGAATAACTAGTTGGTGTACTTGTATCGTCCCAAGACTCAAAATTACCGTTCAAGAGCATTTCTTGAGAAAATATAAATGAAGTGGTTAAAATACTAAAAAATAAAATGTAAAGTTTTTTCATAATAATAAAGGATTAAATAGTCCTTTAAATTAATTAAAACTAAGTCATTAAAGAAAAAAACAATCTAAGAGGTTGTTTTTAATCGATGAAATACATCAGGTTATTTTATAACTAATTTCCTGGTTTCACTAATGTTGTTTTCAGTAATCTTTAAGATATATACTCCGGTACTAAATTGCGAAATATTTAATTCTTTACCAGATAAATCTATACTGTAGATTCTTTTCCCTAAAACATTATATACTTCTATTTTCTTAGATAGATTTTTTTGGGTAGTAATGTAAACAAATACTTTACCATTAGTTACAGGATTTGGATATATAGAAAGCCCTTCAATACGATCTTGCGAGGACATATTTTGTCTACTTGATTGAGAAAATCCTTGTACGGAAATCAAAAATAAAAGGGAAAATAGAAATAATACAAGGTAGTTTTTTTTCATAGTAGGTACTTACTTTCAGTAAATTTAATGAAATAGTTCAAAAGTTGTACCAAACTAATGTTAAAAAAAAAGGTTTTTCAACGAAAGGTTAAAACACTATAAGTTCAAGGTTATCATAAGGTTATCATAAGGTTATTTATATTAAATTTAATGTGAATATATGTTATTAGTTTTATCTTTACTCTTAGAAATAATTTCTAGCTGTTATGAATAAAAAAGATATTAAGATTCTTTTAGTTGATGATGAACCCGATATTTTAGAGATAGTTGGTTATAATTTGTCAAATGAAGGGTATCAAGTGTTAACTGCCGAAAATGGTGTTGAAGCTGTTAAAAAAGCAAAAAAGGAGCATCCACATTTAATTATTCTGGATGTAATGATGCCAGAAATGGATGGTATTGAGGCTTGCGAAATTATTAGGCAAAACAAAGATTTAAAAGATACAATTATTACGTTTTTAACGGCAAGAGGCGAGGACTATTCTCAAGTAGCAGGTTTTGATGCAGGTGCAGATGACTATATTACTAAACCAATAAAGCCAAAAGTATTAGTGAGTAAAGTAAAAGCACTTTTAAGACGCTTTAAGGAACAAGAAGTGGTAGATTCTGTTAAAATTGGAAACTTGGTTATTAATAGAGATGAATACAAAATTGTTTTAAATGGAACAGAAATTATTCTTCCGAGAAAAGAGTTTGAATTACTATCGTTGTTAGCATCAAAACCAGGAAAAGTTTTTAAACGTGATGAAATATTAGATAAAGTTTGGGGTAACGAAGTTGTTGTAGGCGGAAGAACGATAGATGTTCATATTAGAAAATTGCGAGAGAAAATAGGTGATGAATCTTTTAAGACAATAAAAGGCGTAGGGTATAAGTTTGTAGATTAATGCGAGCAAAATTTAAAAGAACATATAAGTTTGCGATTAAAACATCGCTGTATATAACACTTTTTATTACGCTCTTGATGAGTGTTTTTTTATATGGTTTTTATACAGTTAAATGGATAATTCTGCTCGTATTTGCGCTCTCGACGTATCTATTTTCATTTATTGTTATTCAATTTAGAGTTGAACGTTTTATCTATAAACGGGTAAAGAAAATTTATGATGATTTAACCCTATTAGAATCGGCAAGTTTAGCACGTGGACCCATAAATACCGATATGGTAACACTTACCCAAGAAATAGATAGGTTTGCCAGAGACAAAAAGCTTGAGATAGAAACGTTAAAAGTAAGAGAGCAATACAGGAAGGAGTTTTTTGGCAATGTATCTCATGAGTTAAAAACACCATTATTCACTGTTCAAGGTTATATTTTAACTTTATTGGACGGTGCCATGGACAACGATAAGATTAGAAAAAAATATCTCGAAAGAGCGAGTAAAGGCGTTGAAAGGTTGGTTTACATTGTCAATGATTTGGATATGATTACCAAATTAGAAATAGGAGATTTAAGACTTAATATTGAGAATTTTAATATTGTTGAAGTGGTTAGAAATGTCTTTGATATGTTTGAAATGAGAGCCGCAGAGAAAAAATTAACGCTCACTTTTGATCTGGATTACTCCAAGCCAATTATGGTGAACGCAGATAAAGAGCGTATTCAACAAGTATTGATTAACCTTATTGTTAATTCCATAAAATACGGAAGGGAAAAAGGTACGACCGAGGTTAGTATAGAAAATCTTATAAAAAACAAAGTAATTGTTAGAATTACTGATAATGGAATAGGACTTGGAAAAAGCGATTTATCAAGGATATTTGAACGTTTTTACAGAGTAGATAAAAGCGGATCAAGAGCTGAAGGCGGTTCTGGATTAGGTTTATCTATTGTAAAGCATATTATTGAAGCCCATGATGAAAAAATATATGTTGAAAGTGAAATGGGAGTAGGAAGTGAATTCTCATTCACCCTTGAAAAGACTAAATAAAGTTTTATAATTAACCTCATTTTCTAAGTGTTTAAATCCGTTATAAAGGTTCATATGTTTTAGCTTTTTAATCGTGAAGTCTTTTTGTTTACAGAAAGGTGCTATCTTACTTTTTTGCAGATTTTTGGCTAAATATAATTGTTCGTATTGCCCAGGTGTTGGAATAAAGAAAACTTTCTTTTCAAGAGAAGCAAAATCCATGATAGAAGTATACCCAGAACGCGAAATGATTAAATCACTGCTTTTAATAGTATGTTCAAGTTCAACAGTGGTCATAAAATTAAAAGTAGTTACCTTGTTCTGATGTGTTACTTTTTGAATATTTTCAACATTCCCTTGTATCACAACGACTGTTCCTTTATAGTCTTTTAATTCACATAAAACCTTTTGTTCTAAAAGTGTTCGTTGAGGTTCTGGACCTGATAATAATAGCATAATATCGTAATTTGAGTTTGACATGGTTTTGTTAAACCTACTCAAAGGACCTATAAATTTAAGATTTACCTTCCTCGTTTTAAGATGCCCTAATGTTCCACTCAAGTTAGGCTTATTATCAAAATCAGGAACCCAACATTCATGATACTTTTTTATAATTTGTTGATGAATTTTGGTAGTTAACCAGGTTGTCATGCCACTCAAAACTTGTAATTGATGCGTTAAATATACTGAAGGAATATTTCTGTTTACGCTGTAAACACCAAAACGATTATCAGAAATTATACCTTTAATATGATAGTTTTTAATGATTCTTTGAATTAATTTTTTTTCTTTTTTTATCGAAAAAAAAAGTTTCGGAAGGATTTTGAATAGCTCCCATTTTAATAAAAGACCATATTTAGAATACATAATATGATAAGAAGGAAGTTCTATGCATTTTAAAGCGGGGAATTCTTTTTCAAGTAACTTAAGTGAGGCACCGTCACTTGCTATTATGGGTTCAAAACCGGAATTAATTAAAGCATTAATAATTGGGATGCATCTTGTAGCATGACCTAAACCCCAATTTAAGGGGGCTATTAAAATGCGAGTTTTGAATTTCATCAGTTGGTCAATATTTTTTTTGGTCAGATGCAATTAGAATTTTTAATAAAACGAATTACCTATAAAGGTTAAGATTTTCATTTTATATAAAAACAAAGATAAAGCTAATTTGTTTCCTTAATTTTACCAAAATTTTTAAAAGGCGTGGGAAGCAAAAATAAACTGAAACGATTTAAAGAAAACGAAACATTTAAGAATGTATTTCAACCAACTAGAGATGAGCTGGTTAATAATGAATATGATTTAAAAGGACGTTGGAATGAGATATATTTTAAAAATGATAATCCATTAGTATTAGAATTAGGTTGTGGAAAAGGAGAGTATTCGGTTGCTTTAGCAGAAAAATATCCTAATAAAAACTTTATCGGAATAGATATTAAGGGCGCTCGTTTTTGGAGAGGCGCTAAAACTGCTATCGAAGAAAATCTTGACAATGTCGCTTTTTTAAGAACTCAAATAGAACTTATTGATTTTGCCTTTGCGAACAATGAAGTTGATGAAATATGGATTACTTTTCCAGACCCCCAAATAAAATATAAGCGAACAAAACACCGCATGACGAATTCAATATTTTTAAAAAAATATAAATCAATTCTAAAACCAGATGGTGTCGTTAATTTAAAAACAGATAGCGAGTTTATGCATGGATATACACTCGGTTTATTGCATGGTGAAGGCCATGAGGTATTGTATTCCAATCATAATGTGTATAAACAAGAAGGAAGTCCGGAAGAGGTAACTAGCATCCAAACTTTTTATGAGTCTCAATATTTAGAACAAAACAAACCAATTACGTATATTAGGTTCAAAATTAAATAGCATTGAACATTACTTTCATCTTTTTTTTAGGACTAATTGTGGCATTAATTGGGGTTGTACCGCCCGGTTTGTTAAATATGACCGCGGCTAAAATTAGCTTAAAAGAAGGACATGTAAGAGGCATCATGTTTTCTATTGGTGTTTGCGTTATTGTTTTTGCACAAACGTATATAGCCTCTATTTTCGCTAGATATTTATCGTATCATAGGGAGGTTATAGATATTCTTCAGCGTGTCGCCTTTGTTATTTTTATTTTAATTACTATTTATTATTTATTTATAGCAAAAGAAAAACTTAAATCACAAATAGAGCCTCAAATAAGAAGTAAACACAGCCGTTTTTTTCAAGGTGTATTATTGTCAGCAATTAATGTATTTCCTATTCCTTATCAAGCGTATATGACCATAACGTTGGCATCATTTGGGTGGTTAGATCTTAGTCAAATAAGTATCATATCATATGTTGCAGGTGCCGGTATGGGGACCTTTGTGATGCTTTATGTGTACATGTTCTTTTTTCATAAAATAAAAGATAAATCTATTGCTTCACAAAAAAGTATGAATTATCTAATTGGTTGTATTACTGGTATTATTTCTATAGTTACATTAGTGAATATTATTAAAGAATTATAGACTATGTCATTAGAATCATCCAGTTTTTTTGATAAAGTTTATGAGGTCGCCAAACAAATTCCTTTTGGAAAGGTTACTAGTTATGGTGCCATAGCTACCTATTTAGGAGCGGCCAAAAGCGCACGCATGGTGGGATATGCCATGAATGGTTCTCATAACAAAGATGTGCCTGCACACAGAGTAGTAAACCGTAAAGGGTTACTAACGGGGAAGCATCACTTTGAGGGAACTAACCTTATGCAGCAACTTTTAGAAAGCGAAGGTGTTAAAGTTGTGGATAACCAAATTCAAGATTTCGAAAGCGTGTTTTGGGATCCTAACCAAGAGATTTAACTAAAAAAATGTCCTTTAAATGATTATTTCATGTCTTATTTTTTTTGATATGATTTAAATCAGTTTTTATAATAATCAAAGCATATATCTTTATCAATCATTTCAATAAACCTGCTTTAAAGTATTAACTTTTCAATGTATATTTGTACTTTAGAATAAATCTAAATTAATGATTATAAATTAGATTTATTGAGATGATTTAAAATTCAAATTAAATTAAAAAGCAGATGAAACATTCATGACTATATATGTAGTCGCTCAGAGATATAATTTTATGAATGTAACATATGACGAAAAAAAACGATAAATTTTAACACATGAAATTAAGCAAACAAGATATACTTAAAGCACTTGAATCCATAACGGCTCCCGGTGACGGTGGCAATATGGTTGAAACTGGAGCTGTAAAAAATGTGATGACATTTGGTGATGAAGTTATCGTAGATATTACGATTACTAACCCAAGTTTGCAAGCAAAAAAAAGAACTGAAGTTGATATCATGAAAGTAATTCATGATAAGGTCTATGAAAAAGCTAAAATTACTGTTAATGTAAAAGTTGAAGCTTCAGAAAAACCAAAAGTTAACGTTATTAAAGGCAATGCCATTCCTGGAATTAAGAATATTGTAGCTGTGGCATCTGGAAAAGGTGGTGTAGGAAAGTCTACCGTTACAGCAAATTTAGCTGTATCATTACAGAAAATGGGTTTTAAAGTTGGTGTTTTAGATGCTGATATTTACGGACCTTCTATTCCTATTATGTTTGATGTTGCAAATGAGCGTCCCTTGGCTGTTGAAATTGGTGGAAAATCTAAAATGAAGCCTGTGGAAAATTATGGTGTTAAAGTACTTTCTATAGGGTTTTTTACTCAGCCAGATCAAGCAGTAGTTTGGCGTGGACCTATGGCAGCAAAGGCTTTAAACCAAATGATTTTTGATGCGCACTGGGGAGATATTGATTTTTTATTAATTGACTTACCTCCAGGGACGGGAGATATTCATTTAAGTATTATGCAGTCACTTCCTATTACAGGAGCTGTAATTGTAAGTACACCGCAAGTAGTAGCTTTAGCTGATGCCAAAAAAGGAGTAGCGATGTTTCAACAGGAGAGTATTAACGTGCCAGTACTTGGTATTATTGAAAACATGGCCTATTTTACACCAAATGAATTACCTAACTATAAATATTATATTTTTGGAAAAGATGGAGCAAAAAATCTTGCAGAAGATTTAGGTGTTAAATTTTTAGGAGCTATACCTTTAGTTCAAAGTATTCGTGAAGCTGGTGATGTTGGGAGTCCTGCTGCCTTACAAATAGACACACCTCTATCTGAGGCACTTAAAGTGATTACCCAAAATGTTGTTCAGGAGGTTGTTAATAGAAATGAAGATTTACCACCAACTGAAGCTATAAAAATCACCACAATGGCAGGATGTTCTGCCGTAAAAAAGTAGGTTATGACCACTGAAGAATTAAGAGAAAATATAGAAAAAGCATTAGATGAGATCCGCCCTTTTTTGCAAAATGATGGCGGTGATATTTCATTAGTTTCAATTGAAGATAACAAACATGTTAAGGTGCAACTTAAAGGTGCTTGTGTAGGATGTAGTGTTAATCAAATGACATTAAAATCTGGTGTTGAAATGACTATAAAAAAGTTTGCACCACAAATTGAAACGGTTACTAACGTTCTCTAATTACTAATATTACGATAATAGAAAAAGGCAGTTAATCTTAGATTAACTGCCTTTTTCAGCATTAATTAGTTTAGTTTAAATGATTTTTTCTTTTCTTAAGAATGTATCTAAGTTGTCAGCTGTATCAAAACAGTTGGTTACTGTTGGAATTTCAGTGCAAAATCGAGAATCTAAATTATGTCCTTTACATTGAAAATCTGATAAATCAACTTTTTCGAAATTTTTATTAATAACTAGACATTGGTCATATAGATTATCTATTGTGGTACAATCTTCAATATCAACGCCGTTTTTTAAAAGATAGCCTTTCAAATAATTTTCAATAGCAAATTGTGAGTTTTTGCAAACCAAGTATGAAACTATATCTTCTTCAGGTCTGAATAATTCTTTTTTGGCCTCATCTAGTTTTACTTGGGCACTTAGAAAATATTCCTTTGCTTTTGTTCCCATAATAAATGAATTTTAAAGTTTATTTTTAAAAGATATTCTAAATGCTAGTATTTCATAGCATCTAGAATATCGCTTTAAGGTATTTAACTTTCAACCTTTAGATTTTTATAGAATTACATATCTCTATAAATCTCTAAACGTTCCCATTTTGAATTTACTTCTTCTTGAGCTTGATTAAGCAGTGATTTACCTAACTCAGCATTCTCTTTTACAACTCTTGTAAAACGTGTTTCATTATACATGAAATCACTTAATGGAATAGTAGGTTTTTTAGAGTCTAATCTAAATTTTTTCCCTTTTACTTGTTGAGGATCAAATCTAAATAGAGGCCAATAACCAGATTCAACAGCTTTTCCTTGTTGTGAGGCTCCGTCTTTTAAATCATAGCCATGCTCACCACAATGAGAATAAGCAATAATTACTGAAGGTCCAGGATAAGCAGCAGCTTCTTCAAAAGCTTTAAGTGTTTGCATATCTTTTGCACCTATAGCTACTTGAGCTACATACACGTTTTGATAAGAAACAGCTTGTAAGGCTAAGTTTTTCTTACTTGTTAGCTTCCCAGATACTGAGAACTTAGCACTTGCACCTAGAGGCGTAGCTTTTGAGGTTTGTCCACCAGTATTGGAATAAACTTCGGTATCCATTATTAAAATATTAATATCTTCACCAGAAGCTAATACATGGTCTACACCACCATAACCTATATCGTATGCCCAACCGTCTCCACCAAGAATCCAAACGGCTTTTTTACGCAGATACTCAGTTAATTGACTAAGTTTAATAGCATCATCATTATTATCAAGAACGAGTAATGTTTTCTTAAGTTCTTCAATGTCTGCTATTTTTTTAGCTTTTTCTGTTTCTGTTACTTCAGGATTATTTAGAATTGATTCAACAATTTCACTACCAACTAGAAATTCTAATGATTTTAATAAATCAACAGCTATTTCTTGTTTCTTAGTGAGTGCTAATTTCATTCCTAAACCAAATTCAGCATTATCTTCAAAGAGTGAATTTGCCCATGCTGGCCCCCTTCCAAACTGATTAGTTTTGTAAGGCGTTGTTGGAAGATTTCCTCCATAAATAGAAGAACATCCTGTCGCATTCGCTATTAAAATACTATCGCCGTATAATTGAGTAAGTAATTTAATATAAGGTGTTTCACCACAACCAGAACAAGCGCCTGAGAATTCAAATAAAGGTTCTAAGAACTGTGATCCTTTTACATTAGTAATCTGTAATTCGTTACGATCATAATACGGAAGCGTTGTGAAATAGTCCCAATTTATATTTTCTTCTTTATCAAAATCAAGTTTTTTCCTCATGTTGATAGATTTAAAATCATCTATTTCTTTACTTACTGCAGGACAAACGGCTACACAAAGATCGCATCCAGTACAATCTTCTGGAGACACTTGTAAAACGTAAGATTCTGTTTTAGCATCAAAAGGCCGTCCTTTAGCAGGAACATGTTTTAATGATGATGGTGCATTTGTCAACATATCATTATTAACTACTTTTGATCGAATGGCAGCATGAGGGCAAATAGCAACACACTTATTACATTGGGTACAGATGCTTTCATCATCCCAAATAGGAATAAAGTCTGCAATACCACTTTTTTCATATTGTGTAGTGCCTGTTGGGAAGGTTCCATCAACAGGAAAGGCACTTACGGGAAGTTCATCCCCAGCTCCTGCTAGTATTTTCTCTAATACTTCAGTTACAAATCCGTCAGGAGCACCAGTCATTGCTGATTGTAATTGCTTTTCACTGGTTGAAATATTTGGGTATTCAACTTTCTGTAAATTCTCAAGGGCTTTATCAACTGCATTAAAATTCATTTTTACAACCTTTTCTCCTTTATGAGAATATGATTTTACAATGGCATCTTTAATTTTTTGAATGGCTTCTTCTTTTGGTAAGATACCAGAAATAGCAAAGAAACAAGTTTGTAAAACCGTATTTGCACGTTTTCCAAGGTTAGCATCTTGTGCAACCTTACTTGCATCTACTACATAAAACTCTACTTCTTTTTCAATAATTTCTTTTTGAAGTCTTTGAGGTAATTCATCCCAGATGTCATCTTTTGAATAAGGAGAATTTAATAAGAAGGTACCACCTTGTTTCAAGTCAACTAACATATTGTATTTTTCAATAAAGTTAAATTGATGACTTGCTATAAAATCGGCCTTATCAATTAAATAAGTAGAATGAATTGGGTCTGGACCAAAACGCAAGTGAGAAATAGTTTGTGCACCTGCTTTTTTAGAATCATAAACAAAATATCCTTGAACATAATTATCAGTAGTGTCACCAATAATTTTAATGGAGTTTTTATTGGCTCCAACTGTACCATCGGAACCTAAGCCATAAAACATACAATTGATAGTAGATCGTTTTACAGTAAAGTAATTGTCAATTTCTAAATTAGTATGTGTAACATCATCATAAATGCCAACAGTGAAATGGTTTTTAGGTTTGTCTTTTAATAATTCATCATAAACACCTTTAACCATTCTTGGGTTAAATTCTTTTGATGATAATCCGTAACGTCCACCAACCACAATAGGCATCTCTCTTTCACTCTCAGAAATTGCTGTAATAACATCTAAGTATAATGGTTCACCAATACTTCCAGGTTCTTTTGTTCTGTCTAATACAGCTATTTTATTAACGCTTTCAGGAATGGCGTTGATGAAATCTTCTATTGTGAATGGTCTAAATAATCTAACTAAAAGAGCCCCAACTTTTTCGCCTCTTTCTACCATTTCATTAACGGTCTCTTTAACGGCACCTTCACCAGAACCCATAATGATAATAACCCGTTCTGCTTCTGGATGACCTATATAGTCAAATAAATTATAGCGTCTTCCGGTATGTTCGTAAAACTCGTCCATGGTATTCTGAACAATTTCAGGAACGTTTTGATAAAATAAATTAGCAGCTTCACGTGCTTGGAAAAAGACATCTGGATTTTGAGACGTTCCTCTAATTACAGGATGATCTGGATCTAAAGAGCGTTTTTTATGATCCATAATATTATCTTCAGGCATCATAGCTTTTATAATACTATCAGGAATACTATCTATTTTTGAAATTTCATGGGAGGTTCTAAACCCATCAAAAATATTCAAAAAAGGCACTCTAGATTTTAAAGTAGCGACTTGAGAAATAAGAGCAAAATCTTGAGCTTCTTGCACAGAACTTCCAAAAAGCATCGCATAACCTGTCTGTCTGGCTGCCATAACATCTGAATGGTCACCAAATATTGATAAGGCGTGGGTAGCGATAGTTCTTGCTGCTACATGAATAACATTTGGTAATAATTCTCCAGCTATTTTATACATGTTCGGAATCATAAGGAGTAATCCTTGTGATGCTGTAAATGTTGTTGTTAATGCTCCAGCTTGTAATGATCCGTGAACTGCACCTGCAGCACCACCTTCACTTTGCATTTCAACAATTCTAGGAATATTATTCCAAATATTCGTTTGATGTTTTGAACTATAAACATCTACATGTTCACCCATAGGTGATGCAGGAGTTATAGGATAGATAGCACAAACCTCATTAGTTTTATGCGCTACTCGGGCTACCGCTTCATTGGCATCACATATTATCTTTTCAAATCCTTTTTCCATAATACTATATAATTTATTTTCAGATACTAAAAATATTAGGAAGTGAAATTATAAACATTGAATAAGTTATTCTATGATTAATGTCAGTTATAAAAAAAACATCAAATTTTTATTTTTATGATATATATCATATTTGAAGAAAAGCTAAACAAAAAAAGGTACAGACTAAATTTTAGCCTATACCTTTTTCTATATACCAAATTAAAAAAAATAGTATATTAAAGATGCTTAATCTTAAATATTGCCTAGAGCAAAAAGTAATTATTTTTTAAAAATTACTCGCCGTGTAACCAAGCTTTTTTCTCAAGAAGAGCTTCTTCAGATTCTACATGGTCTTCATCGGGAACACAACAGTCTACTGGGCAAACAGAAGCACATTGTGGTTCATCATGAAATCCTTTACATTCAGTACATTTATCTGTAACAATAAAATAGAATTCATCTGAAATTGGATCATTTTCCGCATCCGCATCAACTACTCTTCCATCGGGAGTTGTTACGCTTCCGCTTAAAGCTGTTTCATCAGAGTAAGACCAGTTTTGATCTGGCTCATAAATTGCATTGTTAGGACATTCAGAAACACATGCGTCGCAGTTTATACATTCATCAGTTATAATTATAGCCATAATTTAAAATGTTTTAATAAAAATATAGTGCAATATTAATCTTAATTTGAATTCTTTTAAATGACATAAATCATATTTCATATTAAAAAGTGAAATTATCTTTGATCACATTAAATATAATAACATTTAATGAATTTGAACTAAATTAAATAGATTATGTTAGCAGAAAAAATGGAACTCCAACCAGAAGTGTTAGAGGCCGTTGTTATTCGTTTTGTTGGAGATTCAGGTGATGGAATGCAATTAACAGGGACTCAATTTTCCGATACATCAGCCATGTTTGGTAATGATATTGCAACATTTCCTAATTATCCTTCAGAAATTAGAGCGCCGCAAGGAAGCTTATATGGTGTGTCAGGTTTTCAGGTACACATTGGAAGTGTTGAAGTAAGTACGCCAGGTGATAATTTAGATTTATTGGTGGCGATGAATCCTGCAGGTTTAAAAACAAACTTATATGCATTAAAGCCGGGTCATACTATTATAGTAGACACAAATGCTTTTAGTAAAAAGAATTTAGAGAAAGCACAATATGAAAACAATCCGCTTGAAGATCATAGTTTAGATAACTATAGAGTGATTCAAGTCGACATGACATCATTAACAAAAGAAGCGTTAAAAGATGTTGAAGGATTAGATAATAAATCCATAACTCGAAGTAAAAATATGTTTGCTTTAGGAATGGTGTATTGGATGTATGGACGTGCTAAAGAACATACTATTGATTTCTTCAATAAAAAATTTAAAACAAAACCGCATTTAATAGAAGCCAATACTAAGGTTTTAAATGCAGGTTACTATTTTGCTGAGACCTTGGAATTAATTCCAAACGCCTATACCATTTCACCTGCAAAAATGGCTGCAGGAACCTATAGGGTTATTATGGGTAATACGGCTACGGCTTGGGGATTTTTAGCGGCAGCTGAAAAATCAGGTTTAGAGTTGTATTTAGGATCCTATCCAATTACACCAGCTACAGACATATTACATGAACTGGTAAAACATAAACATTTTGGTGTAAAAGCCTTTCAGGCTGAAGATGAAATCGCTGGAATATCTTCTGCTATAGGTGCAGCTTTTGCCGGAGATTTAGCGATTACAACAACTTCTGGACCTGGGTTGGCTTTAAAAGGTGAAGCTTTAGGCTTGGCTATGATGATGGAATTGCCTTTAGTGGTTGTTAATGTGCAGCGTGGAGGTCCATCAACAGGCTTACCAACAAAAACAGAGCAATCAGATTTATTACAAGCTATGTATGGTAGAAATGGTGAAAGCCCAGTAATAGTTATTGCAGCAAGCACACCTTCTAATTGTTTTGATTTTGCGTTTCAAGCATCTAAATTAGCTTTAGAACATATGACACCAGTCATTCTGTTAACAGATGGATATGTTGCTAACGGATCTGCTCCTTGGAAAATCCAAAGTATTGATGATCTTCCAGAAATAAAAAATAATATATCTAAAGGTGTTATAGAAGATTGGCACCCTTACACAAGAAATGAAGACACTTTGGCTCGTAATTGGGGGATCCCAGGAACCTTAGGTTTTGAACATCGTTTAGGAGGTTTAGAAAAAGACAAAGTAACTGGTGATGTCAATCAGGCGCCAGAGAATCATCAAGAAATGACTAATATCAGAGCCGAAAAAGTGAAGCGCGTTCAAAATTATATTCCTGAAATTAAAACGGAATTTACTGATTCAGGAGATTTATTGGTTATCGGTTGGGGTGGAACCTATGGTTCATTACATTCTGCTGTAAAACAAATAAATGAAGACGGTTATAAAAACATTGGGTTTGCTCACTTTAATTACATTAATCCATTACCAAAAAACACAGGTGAATTGTTATCTAGATTCAAAAAAATTGTTGTTTGTGAATTAAATAATGGTCAGTTTGCTAAGGTTTTAAGGATTAATTTCAGTGGTATTGAATTTTTGCAATTTAATAAAGTTCAAGGCTTACCATTTGGAAACAATGAACTTATCGAAGAATTTAAAAAAATAGTAAAATAATTATGGAAGCAACTCTTGAAAAAAAATACACTTTTAAAGATTTCGCGAGCGATCAAGAAGTAAGATGGTGTCCTGGATGTGATGACTATGTTATTTTACGTTCTATGCAAAAAGCACTTCCAGAAATGGGGGTTAAAAAAGAAGATGTTGTATTTGTGTCCGGTATTGGGTGTTCATCACGTTTTCCTTATTATATGAATACCTACGGGATGCATACCATTCACGGTAGAGCTCCAGCCATTGCTACTGGAGTAAAATTGGCGAACCCAGAATTAAGTGTTTGGGTTATGACAGGTGACGGTGATGCCATGGCTATTGGTGGTAATCATTTTATCCATGTACTGCGTAGAAATGTTGATTTAAACATTGTATTGTTTAATAATGAGATTTACGGATTAACAAAAGGACAATTTTCACCAACATCATTAGTTGGTCAGAAAACCAAATCGTCTCCTTACGGAAATACACAACCACCATTTCGTCCTGGTGAGTTGGCATTAGGAGCAGGAGCTAGGTTTTTTGGTAGAATAGGAGGGAATGTGCCAAAAGATATTTCGCAAATGCTTATTGAGGCCCATCAGTTTAAAGGAACCTCATTAATTGAAGTCTTACAGAATTGTGTTATCTTTAATGACGGCTGTTTTAGTAATATTACAAATAAAGACGTAAAAGAAGATAAACAGATCTATTTAGAACATGGTAAACCAATGGTTTTTGGTAAAAACCGCGATAAAGGATTGGTTTTGAATAACCTAAAATTAGAAGTTGTTACTATTGGTGAGAATGGTATTACTGAAGATGATATTTTAATACATAACGCCAAAGAAAAGGATCCTACCATGCATCAAATGTTGGTGCGCTTAGAAGATCCTGTCGCAACTGGTATCATAAGAAGTTTTGATGACGTAACTCTAGAAGAGCGAGAAGATGACTTAACAAGACAAGTAAAGGCAAATTCTAAGTTTACAAAAACAAATGACTTGTTCTTTTCAGGAGAAATATATACGGTAAAATAAGCTTTAGTAATTAATTTTTAAAACCTGACATATGTTAGTATTCAGGTTAATAAATACAATTAATTTTGAATTTTTAAAATCAGATTATTTAAATGGGATCAGAAGCGATTATAGTATTTTTATTAGCTGGAATTGTATTAGTTGCAGGAGCGAATTTCTTATCAAATTTAATTTCTCATAAATCAGATAATCCACAAAAACGAGAACCTTATGAAAGCGGAATGGTTACTATTGGACCTACTTGGGTACAGTTTAAAGTTGGCTATTACCTCTTTGCTATATTATTCTTAATTTTTGATGTTGAGGTGGCATTTTTAGTGCCCTGGGCTGTTGTTTTTAAAGATTTTGGATCTGTAGCTATTATTGAGATACTTGTTTTCCTATTTATTTTAGGATTAGGGTTAATTTATGCATGGAAAAAAGGAGCATTAAAATGGGAGTAGACGACAAAGAACGATATTTATCACAAGCCGAATATAGAAACAATCAAATTCCTGAAGATTTCCCTGGAAAAGTTATTCCGGCGGGAAATGGAGCTAACGTGATTGTTACTTCATTGGACAAAATAATCAATTGGGGGCGATCAAATTCACTTTGGTCGCTTTACTTTGGTACCAGTTGTTGTGCCATTGAAATGATGCAAACTGGTGCGGCCAGACATGACTATTCAAGATTTGGTTTTGAAGTAGCAAGACCTTCCCCGAGACAAGCAGATTTAATTATTATCGCAGGAACTATTGTCAATAAAATGGCACCGGTATTACGTCGTTTGTACGACCAGATGGCAGAACCAAAATATGTTATTGCCATGGGAGCTTGTGCAATTTCAGGAGGCCCATTTTTCTATAACACCTATTCTGTAGTAAAAGGAGCAGATCATGTTATTCCAGTTGATGTGTACGTACCTGGTTGTCCGCCTCGTCCAGAAGCGTTGTTACAAGGTATGCTCATGCTTCAAGATAAAATTAGAACTGAGAATTTGAAGCATAAAGAAAATCCTATTGACGGATTTGATGAAGGTAAATAATAAGAAGCTATGACTAACGAAGCCTTACAAAGTTTAATAAGCAACTGGATTCCAGATTTAGAATTTTCTGAGGAAGAATCGCAATTTTTAAATATTGCGGTTACGCCCGAACATCTTCATAAATTAATGAGAGATTTAAAGACTAATAAAGAAACTAGTTTCGATTATTTATTCTGTTTAAGTGGTGTAGACTGGCAACCAGAATTAGGTGTTGTTTATCATTTAGAGTCTACAGCGCATAGGCATATGATGGTTGTGAAAGTAAAAACTGCTGATAGGGAAAATCCAAAATTGGATTCCGTTTGTGATATATGGAAAACAGCCGAATTTCATGAACGTGAGGTTTTTGATTTCTTTGGAATAACATTCAATAATCATCCTAACTTAAAGCGTTTGTTTTTAACAGAAGAATGGGAAGGCTTTCCTTTAAGAAAAGACTATGAAGATGAGATTAATATGGTTATTAAATAAATGATGATGGAAACAGCGGCAATTAAGAGCAATTTCAAATCAGAGGAATATTTCATTAATATGGGGCCACAGCATCCTGCTACGCATGGGGTGTTACGACTTTTATTAACTATTGATGGTGAAATCATTAAAAAAGTGGAGCCAGATTTAGGATACATACATCGTTCTATTGAAAAAATGTGTGAACGCGATAGCTATCAGCAAATCGTGCATCTTACGGACAGAATGGATTATTTGTCATCTCATATAAATAATGAAGCCGTTTGTTTAACGGTTGAAAATGCCCTTGAATTAGAAATCCCAGACCGTGTAAAAGTGATTAGAACTATTCTTAGTGAGTTAACGAGAATAGCGTCTCATTGTTTATGGTGGGGTGTAATGGGAATGGATGTAGGTGCGTTAACAACCTATTTCTATGGCTTTAGAGATCGTGAAATGATTAATGATATTTTTGAAGAAACATGTGGTGCGCGACTCACGATGAATTATAATATTCCTGGTGGATTAATGTTTGATATTCATCCTAATTTTGTTAATAGAACCAAAGCGTTTATTGCTCATTTTAAAACAAAATTACCTGAGTATGATACCTTATTAACAGGTAACGTTATCTTTCAAAAAAGAACAAAAGGGGTAGGCGTTTTATCAAAAGAAGATGCTATTTCATTCGGGGCTTCTGGTCCCGTTGGTCGCGGCTCTGGTTATTCATGTGATGTTAGAAAACATCATCCCTACAGTGCCTATGATAGAGTTACTTTTAATGAAGCGCTTCTAACAGAAGGAGATACCTTCGCAAGATATCAAGTGAGGATTCAGGAAATGTGGGAGTCAATGGCAATCATTGAACAATTGATTGATAATATTCCAGAAGGAGAACATAAAGTAGCAACCAAGGCTGTTATAAAATTACCAAAAGGTGAATTTTATCAAAAAGTAGAAACGGCGCGTGGTGAATTAGGAGTTTATATTATTAGTACAGGAACAAAAAATCCGTATCGAGTCAAGTTCCGTTCACCTGGATTTTCAAATTTATCATTATTAAACCATATAGCAGTTGGTGGAAAAATAGGGGATTTAGTAGCATCTATGGCTACGTTAGATCTTGTAATACCAGATATTGACAGATAATATGAGCACAATGAATATATCTTTAAGCATAACAGAAACAATTCAAGATTGGCTTATTACGATGATGCCAGAAGGCGTTGCGAGCATTGTTGCAATGGCCTTAGTTGCATTGATTTATTTAGCAATTTTTGCTGTGGCTGGATTGTACTTGGTACTTCTAGAGCGAAAGGTGGCTGCTTGGTTTCAATTGCGAATCGGACCCAATAGAGTTGGTTTTTGGGGACTGTTTCAAACCATGGCAGATGCCTTAAAATTAGTTTCAAAAGAGTTGACAGGTACTGTTAAAGCCGATAAATTTTTATACAATTTAGCGCCTTATTTTGTCATTATATCTTCATTAATGGCATTAGCGGTGTTTCCGTTTACCAAAGAATTTCAAGCCTTTGATATTAATATAGGAATCTTCTTTTTAATTGCCATTTCATCCATTGGTGTTATTGGTATTTTATTAGCTGGTTGGAGCAGTAATAACAAGTTTGCTCTTATTGGAGCAATGCGTAGTGGTGTGCAAACTATCAGTTATGAATTGTCAATTGGGTTGTCTTTGTTAACGATGATATTATTAACAGGCAGTTTACAATTATCAGAAATTGTAGAGTCACAAAAGGAAGGCTGGCTAATTCTACAAGGTCATGTGCCTGCTATCATAGCGTTTATGGTATATATGATCGCTGGAACCGCGGAAACTAATAGAGCACCTTTTGATATGGTTGAAGCTGAATCTGAATTAGGAGCAGGTTTCCATACAGAGTATTCTGGAATGAAATTCGCCTATTTCTTTTTGGCAGAGTTCATCAATATGTTCATTATTGCAGCGATTGCAACAACGGTATTTTTTGGTGCTTGGTTATCCCCTTTCGGAATAACAGAATCTCTTCCTTGGTTAGGTGTTTTCTGGTTCTTAGGCAAAACCTTGGTATTAGTATTTCTAATGATGTGGTTTAGATGGACATTCCCGCGCTTGAGAGTAGATCAGTTATTAACACTTGAATGGAAATATTTGTTACCAATCAATTTGGTTAACATCGTGATAATGGCCATCATTGTTTGGTTGAACTTAACCATTAAATTTTAGAGGCATGAGTTATTTTTCAGATATATATAACGGAATAAAAACACTGCTAACCGGTATGAGTGTTACCGGAAAGTACTTTTTAACTTCCAGAAAAGGAGCGATTACACAGGAATATCCCGATAACAGAGATACCTTAAAGATGTTTGAACGTTTTCGTGGTGAAGTCGTGATGCCTCATGACGAAAATAACGAGCATCAATGTACTGGTTGCCAAAAATGTGAAATAGCTTGTCCTAACGGAAGTATAGAAATAATATGGGATAGGGGTATTGATGAAGCAACGGGAAAAAAGAAAAAAAAAATAGACAAGCACGTATATCATTTAGGATTATGTACCATGTGTGGTTTGTGTATTGAAGCGTGTCCTACTGATGCTATTGTCTGGGCTCAAAATTATGAGAACTCAACGTATGATAGAACGCAATTAACAAAAGTGTTGAACAGACCGGGATCAAAAATTAAAGCTGGCGTAGAAGATTAAGCATATGGAAAAATATATATTTTACATTTTATCGGTTATAATCATTGCATTTGCATTGGCTTCAGTTAGCAGCCGTAAAATGCTTCGTTCTGTGATATACCTATTATTCGTTTTGTGTGGAATAGCAGGTATCTATTTTTTAATTGATTACAATTTTTTAGCAGCCATTCAACTTACCGTTTATGCAGGTGGTATTATAGTACTTATTATTTTTTCGGTATTGCTCGTACATCATATTGAAATGGAACTTGAAATGGCTAAACCATTAAGGAAAGTCCTTACGAGCTTATTATGTTTATTAGGTTTAGGCGTTTTTTTATATACCATTTATAATAATGATTTTAATGTTGTAGAAAATAACGTTACTACTTCAACGGCTGATATAGGAGCGAAACTTTTAAGCTACGATACAGGCGGATTTATATTGCCATTTGAGGTAATAAGTGTATTGCTCTTAGCTTCTATGATTGGATCTATTGTGATAGCTAAAGGAAGAAAACTAAATGATAAAAATAACGAGGCGTTATGATAGCAGGCATTAGTATATACGAGATTTTAACGGTAACATCCATGTTGTTTTTTATTGGGATATACGGTTTTATAACACGGAAAAATTTGATTTCAGTATTGATTTCTATTGAATTAATATTGAACGCATCTGTGGTGAATTTTGTGGTGATTAATAAGTATTTATATCCAGATATGTTGCAAGGGGTGATTTTTTCAATTTTTATTATAGCCGTTGCAGCCGCCGAAACAGCCTTGGCAGTTTCCATAATTATTAATCTTTATAGACAGATTAGTTCTGTTGAGGTTAAAGACACTGAAATCATGAAATATTAATAGGTTGAATTATGAAATACTCATTTGCAAAATATACAACCCAACTGAAGATATTTTTAAGAGTATTCCATCTGACTACTAAAATAATAAACACAAACAGATGAATATTAGTTACACGATATTAATTCCTTTAATTCCACTGGCAGTATTTTTATTGTTAGGGCTTAATAGTAAAAGAATAAAACCTGCAATTTCTGGTTACATAGGAGTTCTTGGGTTGTCTACTTCTGCGGTATTATCGTTTTATACAGCCTATCAATACTTTTTTGTAAATGGAAAAGTGGATGGCGTTTATCAAACCTTTGTCAATAAAAGTGTATGGATGAATTTTACAGACACCTTGCATATTGATATGGGTGTTTTAATTGATCCTATTTCAATCATGATGCTTATCGTGGTTTCTATTGTATCACTCATGGTTCATATTTATAGTAGAGGTTATATGAAAGGCGACGACGGGTACACCCGATTTTTCTCATACTTATCACTGTTTACGTTCTCCATGTATGGATTGGTTTTGGCCACAAACCTCTTCCAAATTTATATTTTTTGGGAATTGGTGGGAGTGTCTTCGTTTTTGTTGATTGGCTATTATTATACTAAACCATCAGCTGTTTCTGCAGCGAAAAAAGCTTTTATAGTCACGAGGTTTGCCGACTTAGGATTCCTAATAGGGATTTTAATTATGGGTTATTTTACAGGAACCTATGATTTTGAAACCTTAAATAACCCAGAAGGAAGTGCTATTTTAAGTTGGGCATCTACATCATTTATGGGTCTTTCAGTTATCACTTGGGCATTATTATTAATATTTTTAGGGGGCGCTGGAAAATCGGCTATGTTCCCGTTGCATATTTGGTTGCCCGATGCTATGGAAGGTCCAACACCTGTTTCCGCATTAATCCACGCAGCTACTATGGTTGTGGCTGGGGTTTATTTAGTAGCGCGACTATTCCCAATGTTCTATTTTGTCGAACATGGTTTTGCATTGAATGTTGTAGCGTATGTAGGTGCTTTTTCTTCATTGTTTGCAGCAATCATAGCAATTACTCAAACCGATATAAAACGAGTTTTGGCATTTTCAACCATGTCACAAATTGGTTATATGATGCTAGCTTTAGGCGTATCTGGTTATGATGGTCACGAAGGCGTAGGGTATATGGCATCTATGTTCCATTTGTTTACGCATGCCATGTTTAAAGCCTTATTGTTTTTAGGAGCTGGTTCTGTAATTCATGCAGTACACAGTAATTATTTAAAAGATATGGGCGGTTTACGTAAGTATATGCCTATTACGAACATCACTTTTTTAATCGCAGCATTGGCCATTTCGGGTGTGCCACCATTTGCAGGATTTTGGAGTAAAGATGAAATTTTAGTAGCTGCTTTTGAACACAATAAACTTATCTATTATGTTGGTGTGTTTGTAGCAGGATTAACAGCCTTTTATATGTTTAGAATTTACTTCGGAATCTTCTGGGGAAAAGAAAAAAAATATGAGCACGTCCCTCATGAATCACCACTATCAATGACAGGACCTTTAATTGTTCTTGCTATATTTAGTGTTTTAGGAGGGTTTATTCCTTTCAGTGAATTTATTACTCCAGATGGAGCAGGATTTGAACCTCATTTAAACTATAAATTAGCTGCCATTGCAACAGGTGTCGGTTTCATTGGAATTACACTGGCATGGGTATTTTATAAAAAAGAGAACAGCCTATCAGACAAATACGCAACCGCATTTGGTCCTTTTTATAAATGGGCATCTGATAAATTCTATTTTGATGAAATTTATTTATTCATCACAAGGAAAATCATATTCAAGTATCTTTCTGCGCCTATTGCAAAGTTCGACAAAAAATATGTAGATGGTACCATGGAAGGCATTGGTAACAAAACCGTTTTAATTTCTAAAGCCATAAAAGGAATTCAATCGGGTAGGGTGCAAGATTATGCGTTTTCATTTGTTATGGGAGCTGTCATCATAGCATTAGTATTTATTTATTTATGGACAAACTAAATGGATTAATATGGATATTTTAACTCTTTTCATAATTGTACCTATCATCACCGTTATAGCTTTAATCTTTTCTAAAGGTTTAGAACGAGCGCGTGTTGTTTCAATGATTGGAAGTTTCATTCAACTGGGTATGGCAATCAATTTAGTGTTTGCATATTTGAGAGAAATAAAGGTTAATAGCGACATTATGGTATTTACCAAAGATGTTGTCTGGTTCAAAAATTTTAATATTCATTATAATATTGGGGTTGATGGTATTTCGGTTGCTTTGATATTATTAACGGCTATTGTAGTTCTGGCTGGTGTTTTTATTTCATGGAAGATGAAAGAATTGCCTAAAGAATTCTTTATTTCACTTATTGTACTGTCATTAGGGGTTTATGGGGTGTTTATTTCCATTGATTTATTTACCTTATTTGTGTTCTTTGAGATCGCTGTAATCCCCATGTATTTGTTAATTGGTATTTGGGGCTCTGGTCCTAGAGAATATTCAGCAATGAAGTTAACCTTAATGCTTATGGGTGCTTCGGCTGTTTTATTAGTGGGTATCTTAGGAATCTATTTTAATTCCAATGCAGATGGAGGTGCTTTAACATTCAATATTCTGGAAATAGCTAAGGTTAGTATTCCTATTGAAGCACAAAAATTATTTTTCCCATTTGTATTTATCGGTTTTGCTGTTATCAGTGCATTATTTCCATTTCATACATGGTCACCAGATGGTCATGCTTCGGCACCAACAGCGGTATCAATGTTGCACGCCGGTGTTTTAATGAAATTAGGAGGTTATGGCGTGTTTAGAATTGCTATGTTTTTACTACCAGAAGGCGCATTGCATTGGTCTTGGTTCTTTATTATTTTAGCGGCTATCGGTGTTGTTTATGGGGCTTTTTCAGCCATTAGGCAAACCGATTTAAAATACATCAATGCCTATGCCTCTGTGAGTCATCTAGGTTTGGTATTGTTTGCGCTATTAACGCTCAATAAAATAGCTTGGAATGGAGCCATCATTCAATCACTATCACATGGATTATTAACGGCCTTATTTTTTGCACTTATTGGAATGATTTATGGAAGAACGCATACAAGAGATATAACCAAACTAGGAGGGATGATGAAAATTTTACCTTTTATTGGGGCAATTTATGTTATTACCGGATTGGCCTATTTAGGATTGCCAGGGTTTAGTGGTTTTGTGGCAGAAATGAACATTTTTGTTGGGGCCTTTCAACAAAATTCAGATACGTTTAATAGAATACTTACTATTTTGGTAGTGTCTTCAATAGTTGTGACATCGGTATATATTCTAAGATTAGTTGGAAAAATTATGATGGGACCTTTAGAAACCAATGATATTAATGACCTGCCAAAAGCAACTTGGTATGAAAAAACAGGTATTTTGTTATTAATGATTCCAGTAATTGGAATTGGTGTAGCACCGTTCTGGTTAAGTGAAATGATTATGAATAGTTTAGAACCCTTTATTCAAGGAGTATTATAAAATTAAACAGATAACTAAAATGAATTTTAGTAGCTTTTTATTGATGCGACAAGAGATTATACTTCTAACAATTATAGTATTGTTATTAGTTGCTGAAATTTCAATTCCAAAAACCAAAAAACAGAGCATCGTTCATTTGGCAATTTTCTTATTTGGAATTCATACGATTGTTGGTTTTTTTGCCATGGATTCAAGTAGTCTATTCGGAGGTATGTTTAGAACAAGTGAATTAATTCACTTTTTTAAAAATGTGCTTAATGTTGGGGTATTTATTCTATTGCTTCAATCAGCAGACTGGTTACAAGAGAAAATAGTAGATCAAAATAGAGGAACTGAATTTTTCATCCTCTTATTTTCCTCATTATTAGGAATGTATTTTATGATTTCATCAGGTGATTTCTTGATGTTTTATTTAGGATTAGAACTCTCTACATTACCAGTAGCAGCTTTAGCAGCTTTTGAAGTAACTAAAAGAATTTCTAGTGAAGCAGGAATTAAATTAATTTTGTCCGCAGCCTTGGCTTCGGGTGTTTCGTTATTTGGTATTTCCATGTTGTATGCAACCTCAGGATCCATTTATTTTGATGATATTATCACAATGATTTCGTCCACGAATTTAACAATATTAGGATTTATATTATTCTTTACTGGTTTAGCCTTTAAAATATCCTTAGTGCCATTTCATTTTTGGACTGCCGATGTCTATGAAGGTGCACCTATTAGTGTGGCTTCCTATTTATCAGTTATTTCAAAAGGAGCGGCTGTTTTTATACTCATGATTTTATTGTTTACCGTATTTAAAACCTTAATGCATGTTTGGGAAAACATAGTTTATGTAATAGCACTGGCAACCATGTTTATAGGTAATTTATTCGCCATAAGACAGCAAAACATGAAACGCTTTTTAGCATTTTCATCTATCGCACAGGCAGGATTTATTTTGTTAGGATTAATCACAGGAACCCAATTAGGAACCGCTACCATTATATACTTTGTAATGATTTATATCTTTTCCAATTTGGCAGCATTCGGTGTCGTTCAGGCCATTTCATTAAAAACGGGCAAGGAGAATATGAATGATTATGAAGGCTTATACAGAACCAACCCTAATCTAAGTTTGGTCATGATGTTAGCGTTATTTTCACTCGCTGGAATTCCACCAGTGGCTGGTTTTTTCGGTAAGTTTTTCTTGTTTACAGCGGCCGCAAGTGAAGGATATTATGTATTGGTCTTTTTAGCTGTTGTTAATGTAACCATCTCATTATACTACTATTTGTTGGTAGTAAGAGCTATGTTTTTAAGAACAAGTGATCAAGCCATTCCGTATTTTAAAAATAAATTATATATGAGATTAGGGCTTTTAGTCACTGTTATAGGGATTTTAGTTATAGGTCTTTATAGCCCATTGTATGATTATATTTTTGAATTAAGTAGTAATTTAAATTAGAAGATTATGTCATTGACAGGAAGTCATAAGTTTGGGAGTATTGGAGAAACGAGAGTTACGTTTGTTGAAAAAGGAGTTGATGATAATAGGCGAGATTTTTTAAAAAAACTATTAGAACATAATGGTTTTGAGGTTATTATCGATGAAGAAAAACGAAAATCCGAAGAAGACCCACAGTTATACACAGTAGCCGTAACCGATATGGTTTTTAATCCAACCATATGGGTGTATCAAAGAAAATTAAAAACCTTTGATGGCCATAAAGTTAATCAAGATTATTGGGAACAACGTTCTGAAGATACCAATCCGCATTATTGGAATAATGGAGAGAAATAATTTTCTTTATATTTTAAACGCAAGAACTCCATATATTCTTCTATTTTAAACCTGAGTCGATTACTCTAAAAAATATATAAAGCTATGAAGTTAATTATCAGGTTGTGTACAGTCGAAACCTGATAAAATCTCGGTAGTTTAAACCTTTCGTTTCACGTCGTAAGGCGACATTGTTATATTTTTAATTGAATTAAATTCTTAAAATTAGTATATTATTTTTTACTTGTTTTTATCTCTTAGAGCATCATATTCCTACTAAATTAATAGGAATTATTTTTTTATTCTGAATTAAATTTTATTTTTGCTACTATTTCTTATTCTTTTAGGAAAATGAGAAATAAAAAGAAAAAAAATTAATTGCTATGGAAGATGTTACCATTAAAATAACAGATAGAAAAGGAACCAAACATGACATTGTAGCGCCAACCGATATGGCTATGAACCTTATGGAAGTGGTGCGTTCTTATGAATTAGCTCCTGAAGGAACTATTGGAGTTTGCGGTGGGATGGCTATGTGTGCTTCTTGCCAGTGTTATATATTAAGTGATACAGAATTACCAATAAAGCAAGACGAAGAAGATGCGATGCTTTCGGAGGCGTTTTATGTAAAACAAAATAGTCGTTTAGGCTGTCAAATACCTATTACACCAAACCTTCATGGTTTAGAAGTAGAATTGGCTCCTGAGAGTTAATATTTTTAATTTAAACTAAGGCTGTAAATCCTAAAAAAGCTAAAGATAAAAGTCCTGCAACTAATAAGTTAATTGGGACACCTTTCATGCCTTTTGGAATATCAGCTAGTTCAAGTTGTTCGCGTATACTTGCAAAAACAATTAATGCTAAGGCAAATCCTATCGAGTTTGAAATAGCGAAAAATACGGCTTTTAATAAGCTGCTATTATCTAAACCTAGCGCTAATATGGCGACACCTAAAACGGCACAATTTGTTGTTATTAAAGGAAGAAAAACCCCTAATGCTTGATATAAAGGTGGACTTACTTTTTTCAGAATTATTTCTACCATTTGAACTAATGCGGCAATAACCAGAATAAAGGTGATGGTTCTTAAATAATTTAATCCGGTAGGAACTAACACATATTCATGTAACAAATATGTCACGGTCGTAGCTATGGTCATTACAAATAATACAGCGCCAGACATTCCGATGGATGTTGATACTTTATTAGAAACTCCTAAAAAAGGGCAGATACCTAGAAATTGTGATAATACAATATTGTTTACGAATACGGCAGCTATGAGTATAATGACATAATCCATATCTAAGTGGTTTTTGTTGTTAATTTATTGAAGATAACGGTTAAATACGCCAAGGCTATAAAAGCGCCTGGTGGCAGTATGAATAGTATAAACGTATTCGCATCATCAGGAACAAAAGAAACCCCGAACAAACTACCACTCCCTAATATTTCACGCACAGCCCCTAAAGCAGTTAAAGCTAACGTAAATCCTAAGCCCATTCCTAAGGCGTCAATTACAGAAGACAATACATTGTTTTTTGAAGCATATGCTTCTGCTCTTCCTAATATGAGGCAATTAACCACGATAAGCGGAATAAAAATTCCTAATTGCTCGTATAAAAAAGGAACAAATGCTTCTAAAACCATTTCAACAATTGTTACAAATGATGCTATAATGATAATAAAAGCAGGTATTCGAACTTTTGCTGGTATTTGGTTTTTTACTAATGAAACAACAACATTAGACATTAGTAATACAAAAGCTGTAGCTACACCCATACCCAGACCATTAAAGGCCGAAGAGGTAACACCCAACGTTGGGCACATACCTAATAACATTACAAAAATGGGATTTTCTTTAATAACTCCTTTTAAGAAATTTTGCTTTTGATTAAGTGTTTCAGCCATAATTCTTAATGTTTTAATTCAATTAACGAACTATTATTTTTTATAAAAGCATCATAAGCCATTTGTGTTGCATCACAAAAAGCTCTTGAAGAAATAGTAGCACCTGTTAAAGCATCAACATCACCTCCATCTTTTTTTACTTGCAATTTAAAGTCTGAAATATTGATGCCTTTAAATTGTTTTATAAATTTATCTTCTGTCATTTTAGTGCCTAAACCAGGTGTTTCTTTTTGTTCTAGAACAACCGCATTTTCAATATCTCCATTTGGTTTGAAACCAACCATAAGTTTCACTAAACCACTAAACCCTTTGTTCGTTGAGCCAATAACGGCAGCGCCAACAAATTCATTTTTTGAATATGCAGGATATATTTCTATGCTATCTGAAACCTTATCATATTTTATCATTTTGATATCTTCAACAGGATTATTATCAAACACAGGTAACACCAATTTTAAGGCATTGATCTTTTTTTCTAGCTTTGCTTTGGCCTTTGGTTCTATGGTTAAATCATTAACAAACCCTAATGCAAAACCAGATACTAATGTAATGACCAAAAGTGATAGCAACATTCCGAAAAAAGTAGATTCTTTCTTGCTCATAGTTATACGATTTTAGCTTTTATTTTTGAGCCAAATCTTCGAGGCTTAAAATATTTATTGATTAATGGCACGAAGGCGTTCATAATTAAAATAGCAAACGAAATACCTTCGGGATATGCTCCAAAAAGCCTTATAACAACCGTTATTATTCCTATGCCAATAGCAAAAATAATCATGCCTTTTTTCGTCATAGGGCTGGTCACTAAATCTGTTGCCATATAAAAGGCCCCCAAAATAGCGCCACCTGATAAAATGTGAATAATAGGGTTGGCATAATGTTCAGGATCTAATAACCAGAAAACACCAGTCAAAACCGCCATAGTCATTAAAACCATAACTGGAATATGCCATGAAATAACGTTTCTAAATATTAAATATAGGCCTCCAAGTAATAGGGCTAGGGCCGACATTTCTCCTATAGAACCTCCAGTAAATCCAAATAACATCTCAATAGTAGAAGGGATTCTCGAACTAATTTCAGTCATAGTTTCGCCATATTGAAGTCCTTCTTTTATAACGCCAAGAGAGGTGGCTCCAGTTACCGCATCTACAACATTGGTGTTATTTTCTATGGCTGTTGGCCACATCGTCATTTGAACGGGAAAGGATACCAATAAAAATACACGACCAACTAAAGCGGGGTTAAAAATATTAAAGCCTAAACCTCCAAAAGATAGTTTAGCAACGCCGATGGCAACTAATCCACCAACAATAACCATCCAAATAGGTAAGTTTGAAGGTAAATTGAATGCGAGTAAAATTCCTGTGAGTAATGCAGAACCATCGGTAATTGTTACCGCTGTTTGTAAAAGATATTTCTGAATGAGATATTCAAACAACACACATGAGGCAATAGCAATAGAGGTTACGATTAAAGCGCTTATTCCAAAAACATACATAGATACTAAAAAGGCAGGTAGTAATGCTAGAATGACATCATACATTAGTTTTTTAGACGTTCTATCTGAATGCACATGTGGAGAAGCGGATACAATAATGGGTTGCGTACTCATAGTTAGTTTTTAGCAGTATTTAATTTTTTTACAATAGTTTTTCCGAACCTGATATAATCTAATAACGGACGATGAGACGGACATATATAACTGCAAGAGCCACACTCTATACACGTCATAATATCTTCGGAAGCAGCTTTTTCATACATACCTTTTTCAGCTAAATTCATTAAAAGATGAGGTTCTATTCCCATCGGGCAAACATCGACACATTCACCGCAACGAATGCAGTTTTTTGGTTCGCCTCTACTAGCTTCATCTTCAGAAATGACTAAAATTCCTGAGGTTCCTTTAGTTACGGGAACATCTAAGTTTTTAATAGCTTTCCCCATCATAGGGCCGCCATTAACAATTTTCCGGGTTCCTTCGGGTAATCCGCCAACTTCTACGACTAAATCTTTAATAGGCGTACCAATTTTTACCCAATAATTTGAGGCGTGTTCAAGTTTCTTTCCAGTAACGGTAACAACTCGTTCTGTTAAAGGTCTGTTATGCTGAATGGCCTGATAAATAGCAAAAATAGTTCCTACATTATGGACAATCACACCAACATCAAGTGGCAATCCGTTTTTTGGAACTTCCCTGTTTAATATAGCTCTAACCAATTGTTTTTCCCCGCCTTGCGGATACTTAACTTGTAAAGCTGCTACTTTAATACCATAATCGTTCGTAGTGAGTTTTTTGAAAATATCAATAGCATCTTTCTTATTGTTTTCAATCCCAATAATCGCCTTATCAATATGTAGTGCAAGCATTAAAATTTTAATTCCAACGATTATTTCTTCAGCTTTTTCAAGCATTAGACGATGGTCGGCTGTTAAATAAGGTTCGCATTCTACACCATTAATGATAAGGTGGTCTAAAACAGTACTCTCATTAACACTTAATTTTACATGAGACGGAAATGTAGCACCACCTAAACCAACAATACCATAGTCTCTAATGCGTTGAAGAATGTCCTTTGGTTCCATAGTGATATCCTTTATTAAGGGATGGGCTATATCTTCAAAGTTAGATTCGTTTTTTGTATCAGTTCTTATGACAATGCATTGTTTCTTGTATCCACTGGTATCAATTATCTTATCTAGTTTAGTAACAACCCCTGCCACTGGAGTATGTACATTTGAAGAAACAAAACCACCAGATTTAGCAATTACTTGACCTATTTCTACTTTATCCTTAACATTAACAATTATTTCTGCTGGAATACCTATATGTTGCGAAATGGGTACGTAGACCATTTTTGGGACAGTCATTTTTTTGATGCTTTTCCCTGAGGTTAACTTATTTTCTGGTGGATGAATACCGCCTTTTGGAAATGTTTTAAGCATTGGTCTTTATTTTTTCAGATTCAACTTTCGCTTCAACTTTCGGCGCTTCTTTTTTTACTTTCTTCGGCGGAAAATTTGTTTCTATAATAGAATTTGTTGGACAAACATCTACACATTTTCTACAAAGCGTGCAAACGGATGGGTCGATGTATGCTAAATTGTTTACCATAGTCACAGCATCTTTTGGACAAATATCTTGACACTTAGAACAGCCAATACAAGCTACATCACAGGCTTTTTTAGCAATACCGGCTTTATCTTCATTAAGGCAACCAACAAATATTTTTAAATCTCTTTTGTGCTTTGGTCTCATTTCAATAATATCTCTTGGGCAAGCTTCTACACAGGCGCCACAAGAGGTGCATTTGTCTGAGATTATGACTGGTAATCCTGTAGCTTTATCCATATACATGGCATCAAACTTACATACAACAACACAATCACCGTCACCTAAACAGCCATACTGGCAATCGGTTTCTCCACTATAAATCATAGAAGAAATAGCACACGATCTAGGACCTTGGTATTCGGTAGTTTTTGGTCTCACATCACAGCCACCTTGACAGCGAACAACAGCAAGTGTAGGGTCTTTTTCTGTAACTTCTTTTCCTAAAACTTCGGCAACAAGTTTCATAATGTCATTACCACCAACAGGACAAAATAGGTTTGAAATATCCTCGCTATTAACTAATTTTTCAGCGAAAGATTTGCAACCAGGAGAGCCACAACCAGCACAGTTAGCAGCGGGTAATAAGTCTTCAACTTGAGCAATTAAAGGGTCTTCGTAAACATAGAATTTTTTAGAAACAACATACAGTACAATCGCTGCAATAGATCCTAAAGAGACTAATAAGAAAACACTATATAAAACAGATTGTGACATAATATTTATGTTTTTAAAATGGATATCTCAAAGGCACTTTTAAGTGTATTCTTTAATACATAAAGTGTTACGTAATATGGCAATAACACAATAAGTGATAATACGCCTGCCAACCATTCTTTTAAAAAGCTTGATGCTAATATTAATGTTGAAAACATGAGTATAAATGGAAATATATAAGCCCAGAATACAGCTTTAAAACCTAAAGCTTTTTTTAAAACTACCTTAACTTGTTCGTTAATTTTAAAAGAATCGTTAGAGTTTACAATTTCGATTTCTTTAGTATTTGATTCTGAAATACCGCAAGCGGATTTTGCTCGACAAGATTCACAATGTATATTTTGTTCTAAAGAGACCGTAATAGAGTCACTAGTGATTTTAGAAATAACACCAGAATGAACAAATGTATTATGTTTAGATAATTGAGAACTCATATACCCTTTTAATATCAACTAAGCTAAAGTACTATTTGAGTATATGAGAATATATGATTTATATCAGATTAGGAGGATTAATTCATTCGTTTTTATGTACGAAATCGGTGTAGTTAATTTATTTTAAATAACTATTCTACGCTGTTTTATAATCAATAATGTTTTGGGGACCTTCAAGAATTTCTCGTATTATTTGAAGTGTTCCATCTTCTTTGGTTGAAATTTGCCATTTAATTAATGAAATTTGGCTATTTTCAATCTCGATGCCAGTAATGCTTCTAGGATGAACGCAACTTCCATCATTAAAAAATGCAATGTCACCAGGTTCAGGAAATCGTGGCCTGTGTGTATGACCCGCAATTGTTATTAAATTATTGTTTTGGGCAATCCATTTTTTAGTTCTGTGTTCAACTTTAATAAGTTCTTTATAGTTTTTCGCTGGGCTTGTTGGGTCGGCAATGCCCATGACATTCAGTGGTTTCCAAAGAATTCTAACCATAAACCGGCTCCATTTCCAAAACAGATAATTCCACCAATCGGCTTGATGCCATGTGTTAAAAACAATTCTTGCTGAGTTTCTTTATGTTTTAAAACAATACCTTCTTGATATTTAAGGTCTTTAAAGAGTTCAATATCTTCCTCTGTTTTAGGATCGAAATACGTGGATAAATGTTTTTTAACATAATCATGATTTCTGTAAACCATATCATGATTTCCCCATATTAAATGCAATCTGTTTTCGATATAAAATTGCTTCATTAGCAAATACACATTTTTATGAGCATTAAAAATGGAGCTAAATGATAGGTTTTCCCAAAGTTCATCACCATCACCAACTTCACAATATATAAAACCGCTTTTAAAATAATGCTTTAAAGCATGGAAGTAGATATTACGGTTATTGGCAAAATCATCTGCAAAACTATTATCGCCTCTATGGCAATCACTAAACAAAATAAATTTGGAAGTCGTGTCAAACTCAATAACTTTAGCCGTTCTATATGCGTTGTCTAAACGTTTTTGTGATGAAAGCATAAAGTAAATGTAAACAAAAAAGTGTTTCAATTTGAAACGCTTTTTTAAAATGTTATCACATTAATTTTTAAGTTTTTGAATAGCAAAAGGAAGTATGCGTTCCACAAATTTTGTATAAGCTAATTCAGATGGGTGTAAATTGTCTGTGGCTACTAATACCGGATTATCTAATCCCATCCTTGTAATATCTGTAATGTTAATGAACGTAATATCATTTTCAATACAGTACTTTTCTGCAAAATAATTATATTCATCGATTCTTTCAGAAATATTAGGGTTTCCATTGCCAAAAGGTGTAAAGGCATAATCAGGTATAGAAATAACAATAACATTATTTTTGTTCCCTTCTCCCTTGGAAATAGCCGTGTTTACTAGTTCGGGAAATTCCTTTTCATACACTGAAAATGGTCTGTTTTGATATTCATTATTTACTCCAATTAAAAGTGTTACTAAATCGTAATATGTCGATGGATTATCGGTTTGAATAGCACTTATTAAGCTGCCAGTTGGCCATCCTGTTTGCGCTATAATTTTTAAACTAATACTGATTTCGGAATCAAATTTTAATTTAAGACTATCTTTTAATTGTTCGGGAAAACGGCACGTTTGACAGACGCTTTGACCTATTGTATAGCTATCTCCTAATGCTAAAAGGTTATAATCTCCTTGAATCTCAGGGCCATTAACTGAAGGGTCAAAACCAATGTTAATTGGTTTTGAATAATCGTCAATTGAGCCTCTTTCGGTGCTACAGTTGTAATTTAGTATTAAGCAACATATAAGTACATATACATTCTTTTTCATCTTTTTTCTATAAAGATATTAATTTTTAAGTTTTTGAATAGCAAAAGGAAGTATGCGTTCCACAAATTTTGTATAAGCTAATTCAGATGGGTGTAAATTGTCTGTGGCTACTAATTCAGGATTGTCTAAGCCCATTCTGGTGATGTCTGTAATCGGTATAAAGTTTATGTTTTTTGAGACACAATAGTTGTTGGCGAACGCATTATAGCGATCTAACTCATTTGAAATAGTTTCATCACTATTGCCAAAAGGTGTATAGGCATAATCTGGTATAGATACTACAATAAGATTGTTTAAATCTCCTTTTGCTTTAGTAATTGCCATATTCACAAGTTGCGGAAATTCACTTTCATAAATAGAAAAATCTTTGTTTTGATATTGATTGTTGACACCAATTAAAAGCGTTACCAAATCAAAATTATTAGTTAAGTTTTCTGAATTTATAGCATTAATTAAGTTAGTAGTCGTCCATCCAGTTCTAGCAATAATTTTTAATTCAAATGTTTTGTCTGAATCAAATTCTGAAATTAATGCTTCTTTTAATTGTTCTGGAAATCTACAAGTTTCGCATACACTTTGCCCGATGGTATAGCTATCTCCCAAAGCTAGTATTTTGTAGGTATCTTGTGTGCTCGTATTTTGGTCTGTTCCTGAAGTGTCGCCTGTTTCTTCTGGAATATCTATTTTAACTTCTTTTTCTATTTCAGGTTCTTGTACCGCCGCATTTGTGCTGCAGCAACTTAGGATTAAGCAGTAGATTATTAAGTAAAATATCTTTTTCATTTTTCTATAAATATACATAATTATCTATTCTTAAGTTTTTTGCAAAAAAAAGTGCTCTTAACTAAAAGAAGCACTTTAATTATAAATTATAAAATTTTACTTAAATGCATTTAAACCTGTGATGTCTAACCCTGTAATAAGCAAATGAATATCGTGAGTACCTTCATAAGTAATCACGCTTTCTAAATTCATAGAATGACGCATAATACTGTATTCGCCAGTAATTCCCATGCCTCCTAACATTTGTCTGGCTTCACGAGCTATATGTATAGCCATATCCACATTATTACGTTTGGCCATTGAAATTTGTGCCGATGTTGCTTTTCCTTCATTACGCAAAGTTCCTAAACGCCATGTTAATAATTGTGCTTTGGTAATTTCGGTAATCATTTCTGCTAACTTTTTTTGTTGTAATTGAAATTGTCCTATAGGTTTGCCAAACTGCATGCGTTCTTTGCTGTATCTCAACGCGGTATCATAACAATCCATCGCTGCACCAATAGCACCCCAAGCAATGCCATATCTGGCAGAATCTAAACAGCCAAGCGGAGCACCTAAGCCAGATTTATTGGGTAGTAAATTTTCTTTAGGAACTTTAACATTATCAAAAATAAGCTCTCCGGTAGCACTAGCTCTTAATGACCATTTATTGTGTGTTTCAGGTGTTGAAAATCCTTCCATACCGCGTTCTACAATCAACCCATGAATACGACCTTCTTCATTTTTAGCCCATACTATAGCGACTTGTGCAAAAGGCGCATTAGAAATCCACATTTTAGCACCATTGAGAAGATAATGATTACCTTTATCTTTAAAATTTGTGGTCATGCCACTAGGATTACTTCCATGATCTGGTTCAGTTAATCCAAAGCATCCCATCCATTCACCACTTGCTAATTTTGGTAGATATTTTTGTCGTTGCGCTTCATTGCCATATTTCCAAATCGGATACATCACTAACGACGATTGAACCGAAGCTGTGCTTCTAACACCCGAATCACCACGTTCAATTTCTTGCATTATCAATCCATATGAAATTTGGTCTAAACCAGCACCACCATATTCCATAGGTATATAAGGGCCAAAGGCGCCTATTTCTGCCAAACCATTAATTATTTGTTTAGGAAATTCTGCTTTTTGGGCATACTCTTCAATAATAGGAGATACTTCACGTTTTACCCATTCGCGAGCCGCATCCCGAACTAATTTATGCTCTTCTGTTAAGAGTTCATCTAAATTATAGTAATCTGGTGCTTCAAATAAATCTGGTTTCATTCTAATATGTTTTATACTGACTGCATAATTCTAAGATTATGGAGTCTTTTTTTATTAAATCCGTAACAGATATCAAATTTAGCCAAAGTAAGTTGATTTTGTATTACTAAATAAGGAAATAATTAAAGAAATTATACTTTCAAAAATTCTGTAAGTAAACGGTGAAAATGATGTACACCTTGCTCTTTTGTTGGAGAAAAACGACCTGCTTTATAAAATGATGAATGTACCCCTTTTTGTACATTTTCAACGATTTCTTCATCTTCCTGTTCTACTTTATCCAACGCACTACCGGCTCCTTTATTTAATTGATCAGCATTATATACGTATGATATAAAAGAGACTTTTGTTTTCTTAATATTTATGGGTTGAACAATATTTATTGAAAGTCCCCAAGGATAAAAATTGAACATCATATTTGGGAAAACCCAGTAGTAATAGGCGGCGACATTTTTCCCGTAATCTGCATGGTCTTCAGGTAAATTAAAAACGTTTTGTGAATCTTTTGTAAATCCAATTTGCAGATTACAATACTCATAAATTTCTGTTTTATATCGTCCGTAATCCAATACAGCATTTAAGTCTTTATGAACAAAAGGCACATGAAAACCTTCTAAATAATTATCACAATATAATGCCCAATGGGCATCAACCGTAAAGTCTCTATTTAAGGACGAATCTAAAATAAATTCATTCAAAGGGAGAAACCCTATTCGCTCATTCATCTTATCAATAACCTGTTGAAAATCAAAAGAAGGATTAAGACCAGCAAACAACAATGGCCCCCATTTTTTTAAGGGAAACGTATGCAAATTATCACAAGTGCGAGGGAAATCTTGAGTTTTTTCAAATTCAGGCATATATTCAAACTTGCCATTTAAATTAAATCGCCTGCCATGATAGCTGCACTTTAGTTGTTTGGAAACCTCAGGTTTTAAAGATATTAAGTTTCCTCGATGCGTGCATACGTTTGTCAAACACGCAATGTCATTTCCAGTATTTTTTGTTAATAACATGGGTTCATTAAGAAAGCCATCCAGCAATACGAATGGATGCGTTGATTGTTTTAAAGACACTAATGTCTCATCACCAATCCATTGCCAGGATTTAAGAAATATTTTCTCCTTAATAGTTTCAAATAAATTGTGATCTCTATAAAATGAAGCAGGAAGTGTTTCTGCTTTAGAAATATCGGGATGGATGTAAAAATTATATGACATTGATACTATTATAATTGTATATTTAAGCGCCTTCTAATTTACATATTAATTCTTAGCTCTTTTAAATTTAATTAAATGACCGAAAAAACACAAAAAATTGGGCTATTAACTGCAACCTCACTTGTAATAGGAAATATGATTGGAGTTGGAATATTTGTATTACCTGCAGTATTGTCAAACTACGGTAGTATAAGTCTTCTAGGCTGGGTATTTACTGCTACGGGCGCATTAATCTTGGCGAAAATATTTAGTAATTTAAGTAAAATGGTTGTTAGTAAAAGTGGAGGGCCATATGTTTATACAAGGGAAGGCTTTGGTGATTTTACGGCATTCTTAGTGGCTTGGGGTTATTGGATAGCTTGTTGGGTAGCCAATGGAACTATTGCAATTGCAATTATTGGAGCCGCTAGCTTTTTTATTCCAGAACTAGCAACAAACTCTTATTTATCGGTTAGCTTGGGATTAATTCTGATATGGTTTTTTACATGGATTAATTCTTTGGGAATAAAGGAATCAGGAAAAATTCAGCTGATTACAACCGTAATTAAAATAATGCCAATTATTTTTATAATTATTATAGGAGTTTTCTTTTTTGACATTAATAATTTGCCTTCTTTTAATCTAACTTCGGAAAGTGATTTCTCCACTTTTTCTTCAGTAGCTACTTTAACATTATTTGCTTTTTTAGGTATTGAATCTGCCACAATTCCTGCAGGTAATATTGAAAACCCTGAGAAAACAATTCCTAGAGCGACCATGATAGGAACCATAATTGTAACAATTCTTTACATTCTTGGAACAGTGGTTTTATTTGGTATATTACCTTTAGATATTTTACAAAAATCACCTGCGCCTTTTGCTGAAGCTGCAAAAATTATTGGGGGAGATTATGGAGGATACTTTGTTGCTGTTGGCGTCATAGTATCAGGTTTAGGCGTTTTAAATGGTTGGATTTTAATTACGGGACAAATTTCTATGTCGACTGCAAAAGACAATTTATTTCCTAGTTTTTTTGAAAGAGAAAATAAAAAGGGAGCTCCAGTTTTAGGTTTTATCATTGGCGGTGTCTTATCTTCTGCGGTCATGTTGATGAGTTTTTCTGATGGATTGGTTGATCAATTTGAATTTATTGTTCAGCTCACCGTATTTGTAGCATTAGTGCCTTATCTTTTTTCTGCTGCTGCTTATGCCTTAATTATAATAGAGAAAAAAATTCATCCACAAAACTGGGTAAAAACATTTGTCTTAGCTACGTTTGGTTTTGGTTATTCATTGTGGGCAATCTATGGATCAGGAAGTGATACCGTTTATTATGGGTTTTTACTATTGCTACTTGGTATTCCTGTATATATTTACATGAAATGGATTAAAGCAAAATAGATATGAATACGACAAGTCATTCAGAATATTTGAAATTAGTTTCAGTATTTATTAAACCTGTTGAACATGCCTTTATTTCGAGTAATAAGTTAGAAAATGAATGGCAAGAATTAAATTATTTATCCTTGCCAGATTTTAAAAAGGCCACCGAAGAATATGAAGTTTTTGAGAATAAATTAAAGAACCATAATATTAATATAGAACACTTTTCCATAAACGAATTGATTTCAATAGATTCAATGTATTGCAGAGATGCCTCTATAGCTTCTGATTTTGGGATGATTATTTGCAGAATGGGAAAAGTGGGAAGAGCTCTAGAGCCAGACGCTCATGAACAATTTTTTAAAAATAAAAAGATCAAAATTTTAGGAAAAATTGAAGCCCCAGGAACAATTGAAGGTGGGGATGTTGCCTGGTTAGATAAACACACCCTGGCTGTAGGACATACCTACCGCACGAATGAAGATGGAATCAAGCAATTAAAAGCATTATTGGAGCCAAAGGGTATTTCTGTTATTGTTGTTGATTTACCGCACTATAAAGGAAAAAAAGATGTGTTTCATTTGATGTCGATTTTGAGTCCAGTTGATAAAAATCTTGCTGTTGTATATTCTCCTTTGATGCCTATTAAATTTAGGAATGAATTATTACGTAGAGGATTTGAACTTATTGAAGTTCCTGAAGAAGAATTTGAGACTATGGGGTGTAATGTTCTTGCTATGGCTCCTAGGCATTGCATGATGGTTGACGGGAATGATATAACTAAAAAAAGAATGGAAGCTTCTGGATGTACTGTAGAAACTTATAGTGGAAATAATATTAGTGTGAAAGGTGGAGGTGGACCAACATGTTTAACAAGACCTCTGTTAAGAGTCTTATAACTTACATTTTCAAATAAAAATATTTAGTAAGATTGATGTAGTCTTGAGTGTACGCATGTCTGGAAGTTTCAATAATGAGTTCCTCTGTTTTTATATCACAACTTCGACCTTGCTCAGCACAGGTTTCGCGGAAGGAAAATTCTAAAAGGCTTCGTTTAATTTCAGAAGTTGGATTGCCTTTTACATGAAGCACTCTGTTGGGAAATAAATTAAATTTTGAAGCTAGAAATATAAAGTTTGGTTCTTCTTTGTAAGGAATAATAACAGAAAAAATACCGTCTTCAGCCAGTAATCGAGATACACTTTTTAATAAATGTTTAAATGGTAAAGCGTCCGAAAATCGGGCGATATCCCGTTGTGAATTATCGGTTTTATAATCTTCGGAATAGAATGGCGGATTGGATACAATTAGATTGTATGTATCTTCAATCTCTTCAATAAATTCTTCTAATGAGGCATGATAGCAAAACAAACGGTCACTCCAAGGAGCATTTTCGAAATTATTGACACATTGCTCAAAAGCATTATCATCAATTTCAATAGCATCAATGAGTTCTGCATGGCTGCGTTGTGCTAGCATAAGTGAAATAATGCCAGTACCAGCGCCAATATCTAAAATTGAAAACGGTTTTTTTTCTATAGAAGTCCAAGCGCCAAGTAAAACAGCATCGGTACCTATTTTCATAGCACAACGATCTTGCTGTATTTCGAATTGTTTAAATTTGAATGGTTTCACAATAAATTCCAAATTTTAAATTCCAAAATCCAAATGGGTTTAGGATTTATTGATTATTGCAGATAAAATTTTACGTAATTCTTCTGCTTCATTTAAGAGCGCCTCTAATTCGTTATTAAAACTATCATTTAAATCTTTTAAAAGCTTTAACCAAAGTACCGTTTCTTTTGCTTCTTTTCTAGCAATTTTCAGTCGGAATTTAAAGTCTTTTTCTCCGAGTTTTTCATTAGCTTCAATATAATTTGCAGCAATTGATCCAGATGAACGAATTAATTGTTTGCCATCTTCAATATTTGATAAGGTTTTTGGAAGCAATTGAATTGCTAATCTGCAATTTTTTGCAAATAAGTAACTGCGTTTTTCTAAATCATATATTTTCTTATTTGCCATGAATAAATTAAAATCGGGTGCTTAAGCTTTGGAATTTGTTATTTTTAAAATTGGAATTTTTATAAATATAAATCAATCAACCCTTCTGGTGTATTGACAATAATTGTTTTTTTCTTCCGGTCAACCTTAACAATAAACGCATCATTAATAGGAATTAAAATTTCTTTTCCATCTTTTTCAATTTCAAATAAGGCTTGAGCTGTTGAATCGTTTACCCCTGTTATGGTTCCAACGGATCCATAATTTTCATCTTTAATGGTAAACCCTATAATTTCATGAAAATAGAACTTATTACCTTCAAGTTTTGGTAAAAATTCTAAAGGTAGATATACATCACTTTTTATTAAACTATCTGCATCGGCTTCTGTGGTGACATCCTCAAACTGAACTCGTAATAAATCAGATTTATGTAGTTGAGAACTTTCAATAAAAAAAGGGATAAACGTATTTCTGTAATCAATAAAAACAGCGTCTAAGTTTTCATATAGTTCTGGTTGGTCTGTATCTAACTTTATAAGTAGTTCACCATTAAAACTATATTTTCTTACAATTTTACCTAGATAAAAGCAATCTTCAATCTTCATATTCTTAAAATAAAAAACTCCGATAAAAGTATCGGAGTTTAAAAGTATAAAAAATTATATTTTTATTCTTCTTTTGCTTTAGGAGCATCTTTAGCTACAGGTTCTGTAGTCTTTTCAACAACTTCCTCGGCAGTTTCTTCCACAACAGCTTCAGTTTTTTCTTCGGTTGCAGCTTCTTCAGCTACTTCCTCAGCAGTTTCTTCTACTACAGCTTCCGTTTCTTCGGTTGCAGCCTCTTCAGCTACTTCTTCTTCAACTACCGCAGCAGCAGCTCTAGCTTCATTAACAGCTTTTTCAGCTTCTAATGCTTTTGCTTTTGCTTCAGCTTCAGCTTTTGCTAAACTATCAGATTTAGCACCAACTTTTGAATTTTTATCTTCTAACCAAGCGTTAAATTTTGCTTCAGCTTGCTCTTCAGTTAAGGCACCTTTTCTAACACCACCTGCAAGATGGTTTTTTAATAAGGCTCCTTTGTAAGATAAAATGGCTTTTGCCGTATCTGTAGGCTGAGCACCATTTTGTAACCATGTTACTGCACCATCAACGTCTAATTCAATAGTTGCTGGATTTGTGTTTGGATTGTAAGCACCTAATTTTTCTAAGTATTTACCATCTCTCTTTGAACGTGCATCGGCTGCAACAATCCAATAGTAAGGTTTCCCTTTTTTACCGTGTCTTTGTAATCTAATTTTTACTGGCATAATAATTAATTATTTGAGGTTCTCGACCTCGGTTATTAATAAGAGCGCAAAGATACTACATTTTTTTAATTTACAACACATTATTTTATAATGAATTATAGACTTTAAAAGGGGTAGTTTTAGAATAGTAAACATGAGGGATTTGGTGCCTTAACTGAGTTTAAAAAGGATAGCATGCCGGTTTTAGAATTTATTTTAAAAATAGAGATATTATCGCTTTTTTTATTGGCGACTAGTAGAAATTTTCCAGATGGATCAAGCGTAAAGTTTCTTGGCCAATCCCCGTGAACCGACATGGTTTGAATTTTTTCTATAGTACCATCTAATTTATTTCTTTTAAAAACGGCAATGGTATTTTCGCCTCTGTTTGAGGCGTACACGTATAGTTCATTTTTGGATAAATGGATATCAGCACAAGAATTATCTCCTTTATAATCGTCATCTAATGTAGAATCATAATCAATCTGTTCAAAACCATGCTCTGTTTTTTTTACTGTGGTTACTGAACTTCCATATTCGTTTATAATATAGATAAATTGACCGTTTCGTGTTAAAACAAAATGCCTTGGTCCCAAATTACCTGATATCTTTACAATAGCTGGAGAAACCAGTTCATAGTTGTTGTTCTTTAATTTGTACTGATATAAAGCATTCATGCCTAAATCTGAAACAAAGAGTTCATCGTTAAAAAATTGAGCTGAATGTGCGTGTGATTTTTGGTCTGAAGTATTGTATTTAAAAACTTGTGATGCTTCCTTGAGTTTACCGTCTCTTGAGATACTGTAAATAGAAGCAGAACCACCACCATAATTCGATACAACTGCTCTGTTACTTGTTTTGTTTAATGAAATATGACAAGGCCAATCCCCATTACTACTTACTTTATTTAATAATTTTAGCAGTCCGTTTTCTTGAACTTTAAAAGAAGAAACCGTTCCGCTACTTTCGTTTACGGCATATAAATATTTTTTGTTTCGTGAATATGCTATAAATGAGGGGCTTTCTGAAGATACGGCAAATTGCAGATTGCTTAATTCGCCTGTTGTCAAATTAAATTGTAATCTATAAATACCCTCACTATTGCCATCAGTATATGTGCCAATATATAATGGGATTGTTTGAGCTTTGCAATTATATAGACTTAACATAAGGCATAAAAAAAATAGTTTAAAATTCATCTTGAATATTTTAATACTCTAAAGTATGACTTTTAAACTATTTAAATAAAAATTCTTAGGGAGAACTTTTTAAAAATTTAATGCTGAAATTTCATTAGAAATTAAGTCATCCATATTATCTACAGATATTGATGTTTTACGTTTTGTCATCAAATTTTTCATAACTTGATTCGTGACTTCTTTAATGCTTGAGTCTTTTAAATTTGTTTCAAAATGAGATGTAACTTTTTTACTTACTTTAATTTTTAATTCTGCCAGAAGCGCTCTTAGGGGTGCACCTTCCAGCCATTCGATATAAGATTTTATTTCTTCATTAATAATAGAATCAACATCGCCAATTGCCGTTAACCTGTGTTCTTTTGTTTCTTTAAGCTCAACGGAAATAGAATCTAAATCATGAAATATAACATTGTTTTTGTCGACTAGTTTTTTATCTATATTGCATGGTACTGCTAAATCAATCAGTAATATTTTTTTATTTGAATTTGCTATTTTTTTAATCAAATTAGGGCAATTACTTGCAGCGCTAATAATCACGTCAAAATCATCAAAGTTGTTAGCAATCACATTAGCCCATGGATATGTTTTGCATTGATTGTTTTCGGCAAGAATAATGGCTTTTTCTTCACTTCGGTTACTTATACATATATTGTTGAAGTTGAATTTTGAATTGTATTTAAATAATTGTTTTACAATATCACCAGCACCAACAAATAATATTTTTTTAGACTTCACAGAAGCTTTATCAAAGGTTTGTCTAATTACCTTTAATGATTTGTAGGCAACGGAAGTTGTGCCGTCTCTAAAATCAGTTTCATTACTAATACGTTTGTGAGTTTTAAATACAGCTTGTAAAGCACGCTCCAGTAAAGAACCCTGTAATTTATGTTTCATTGAAAACTGGTGCGCTTTTTTTATTTGATGAATTATCTCTGCATCGCCAAACACCATAGATTCTAAACCAGAAGAAACTTCTAAAAGATGTTTTACTGTATTAGAAGTGGCATCGCTATAATTGAATAATGCGTTTTCTTCTTTTGTGTTTTCTATTGATTTATAATTGATAAAAAACTGGAGAAGCTTGCTGGCAGGTGTTTCAACAGATTCAAAATAAACTTCTGTTCTGTTACAAGTAGCCAAAATTAATAAACCTGACACATCCGTGTAATTATCATTAATAAGCTTGGTTAAATGTTCTTTTTCTTCTTCAGAAATATGATATTTTTCTCGTTGAACAGTAGCTGCTGTTTTATGTGAAATACTTATGTAGCGTAATGATTTTTCCATAAATAGTTTAACTATAATATCCTCAAAAAAATGGTGGTTAAAATGTAATCTGTTTTCAAAGGTACTAACACAACCTTAGATAGATAATGACAATTATCATGTTTTGTAACATATGTTACAAATAGAAGGTTTTATTTATAAAGTGAAGTATAACAAAAAACCTCACCATTAGGTAAGGTTTTTTGATAATTTATTAACTATTATTTTGATAAGCTTTTAATATAATTTACTAGCAGCCATTGATCTTCAGTTTCAGTTATTTTCTTTTCAAAACTTGGCATATCGTCTCTACCAATAAATGTTTTGTAATATAAAGAACCATCGGTTTGCTTACTAAATGATGGATTGGTGAAATCTGGTACGGGTGTGTCTATACTTTCAGCTTTTGTGCCATCTCCTTTTCCCTTAGTGCCGTGACATGATTTGCAATGTTTTGAATATAGTACGCGACCAATATTATCATCGTCTGCAGCATTGGCAAAAGGATTTTCCATTTTAACGTATTTGGCTGGTGCTTCCCAAGGATCTTGAAGGATGGAATTGCTAGAGATCATCGATATTAAAGTAAAACTTCCAACAAGAATAGCGATTAAAGTAAAAAATAGATTTTTCATAATGATTGAATTTAGATTACTAATTAGTTAATGGTTTAATTCTACTGATTTTATATAGTTTGAAAATTATATAAAATATAATATACCAGACTGCAATGATCATTGAGGTAACAATGACAATTAAACTTATTGGCGCATTAGCCGCTGCAGCCCATAACGATCTTTTTTCAGTTTTAGGATCTTCTATTACTGTAGGTATTCCCCAGTTTTTGGAAACTTCAAGTGTTTGATCATTATATAAGTCTGATTCAAGTATTTTTACAACAATAATCACATTTCCTTCTGTGTCACCTGGTAAGTCATTAGGAAACTTTACTTCTATTATTCCATTTTCATCGGTGGAATTAAAAGGATCTCCAATAGGTAATAAGCTGAAGGTTCTTTTAACAAAATAATATAATTCAAGGTCCTCAATCGGTATCCCAGATTGATCAGCTGCTTTTGTTGTAATAATTTTAGTGTCATTATCTTCAGAGAAAGAAACAGTTAAAATAGCATCCTCCATAGAATCTTGTCCATATACACTTGAGCTAATGAAAGCTATTAAACTCAAAAGGATTAAGAGCTTAGAAACAAATCTATTTAAATAATTATTGATTCTCATTTTTAAAGACATTTAGTTTAACGACTGTTTCAGGTTTAAGTTTTTCCTTAAGAATTGGTATTACTGGAAATAATTTAATCAACACTGTAATGATTAACAAAAACCATGCAAAAGAGGACATGGTGATAGCCCATTCCTCCCAAGTAGGATTGTAATGTAAATAAGATTCGTCTACATTTTGGATTGGTAAATAAGGATGTTGAAGCGATGGGATAACAATTAAAAACCGTTTAAACCATGCTCCTAAAACAACAAGTATGGATATTATAAAAATTGGTAAAGGTTTACGAAATGGTTTGAAGATCAATAAAACTATAGGTAAAATGAGTCCCCCTATTTGTACAAACCAGTACATTGGGGCATACTTTCCTGTAAATAATTCTGTGATATGTTCACCTTCAACACCAACCATTTTAAACGCTGGGCCTAAGTACTCATTAATATTAAAGTAAAGATAAACTAGTGATAATAATACTAAAAGCCTACCCATTTTTTCAAAATGCATCTCTGTGATATAATCTTTGAGTTTTAAATGGATTCTAATTAGGTACATTGCAACAATAATTACAGCTGCGCCTGCCATAAAAGCCCCCGATACAAAATATGGTCCCAAATTTGTGCTATCCCAGCCTGGTCGCCAAGTTGTGGCAAATAACCACGATGTAACTGTATGGATTGCAAATGCAACGGGTAATACTGAAATCGCTAATATTATAGTTATTTTATGGTGCATCTTTATTTGTTTGGGATGATTGCTCCAATTGATTGCCATAATTCGGTACATCTTTTTTTTCCACTTTGGGATGGCTGTTAAACGATCACGACAAAGCGCGATATCTGGTAATAAAGAGAGGTAGAGTAATAAAAGACTAATAACTAAATATGTTGAAATAATAATAACATCCCAAATAATAGGTGATTGGATTCTTAAATGCATGATAACATAGAAGAAACGATCTGGGCGCCCCATGTCAACTATAATTATTACTACAGCACAAATAATTGCTGAAACAGCGATTATTTCAGATACTCTTGTTAAAGGTCTTGACCAATTATTTTTATTTAGTTTCAAAATGGAACTGATTAATGACCCCACTAAACTTATGGCTACAAAAAACACAAAATTGGATATATATATACCCCAAGATGTATAATCTCTCATTGCTGTAACAATAAGTCCAAATTTTAACTGTCTATAATAAGCATATCCGCCTATACAAATTATGAGGATTAGAAAAGCAACCCATAACTTATATTTCAAGGAGGTATTAACTGTATGACTCAATAAGGCTTGGCCTCTTTTAGTTCTATATACTTGCTCTTTTTGTACTGTTGCTTTCATGATTCACTATTTTCTTCATTGTTCTTTTCAAAAGGGAAAAGTCTATTTACTGGAGGCAAATAATAAACCCGTGGTTTTGTTCCTAATTCTTCCATATATCTATATCCTGCTTTGTCTCGCAAAAGATTGCTTAACCTTACAGTTTCTTCACCATTTGTAACGGTATCATCATTTTCATCTCCAAAATAAATGACACCATTTGGACAGGAAGTGATACAATGTGGAAGTTTGTTATCTCGAAGCATATCTGGACAAAAATCACATTTGGCAACAGTTCCTTTTTTACTTGGAAGACTGGTTTCAGGTGAATATGGGAGTTCTAATTTACCTTCAGGTGGATCTCCCCAATTAAAGACTCTTGCAGAATAAGGACAGGCAGCCATACAAAAGCGGCAGCCAATACAACGTTCATTATCTATGAGAACGATTCCATCTGATCTCTTATAAGTAGCCCCTACAGGACAAACTTTTACACATGGAGGATTGTCACAATGAAAACATTTTTTTGGCATCCAATATGGAGATGACTTTTCGTTATCTCTCATCTCTAGAACCTTAATGTAAGGCCTGTCTGGAGTTAAGTTGTGATGTTTATCACATGATTGTACACATTTTCTAGCATTTTTGCATTTTCCTAAATCCACAACCATAACCCATTTTTTGCCAGGAATACCTTGTCGAGATTCCATGGGTGGTGCGGCATGATGTAAATGTTCCATAGTCTCAATTTCTGAGTTTGGAACTTGTACTAATTTACCGTCAGTGGTTAATAAAGTAGTTTTTTCTTTGGAAGTGTCTTTGCATGATGCCAGTGAATTAAAAGCTAGCCCCGAGACAGCAATCAGACTTCCTTTTGAAATATTTTTCAAAAAATCTCTTCTGGAATCTGTTTTAGAAGGTTCTTTTTTCATGTGATTATTATTATGAATATATGTTAAAAAATAATAAAATCTAAAACGAAAGAAGTTTCACGCCCTCTTTCTAAAATAAGAATAAAAAAATTAACAAATGGGGCAATATTTTCGCACTTACATTTTGGTCTTTAACTCGTCTTTGTCTAAAGATAAATTCTAATTATCACATATTTAATGACTTATGTCATGTTTGTGTATTATTTTTTAATCAGGCATAAAAAAAACCGAACAAAGGTCCGGTTTTTTAATATTATGCTATTTTAAAAAGTTATTCTTTTAAAGTTCTCATGTAGTTTACAATTAACCAACGGTCTTCATCATCTGTTAATTTTTTTGAAAACTCTGGCATATCATCGCGTCCAAAAGTCGTTTTGTAGAATAATTCACCGTCTGTTTGTTTATGGAATTCGGCTGTTGAAAAATCTCCTAAATCACCTTTTAAACCATCGGCTTTTGATCCGTCTCCGTATCCTTCTTTACCATGGCAAGATTTACAATGTTTATCATATAATGATTTTCCAATAGCAGCGTCTTGTTTTGGCGGTATAGGATTTTTTATGGTTACATATTTGGATGGTACTTTCCAATTTTTTGAGTTAGCAGTTGTAGGTGCTTCTATGACTTTAGGTTCCGTTTTTGATTCAACAGGGGCATCCATTATGACCTCAGTCTTAGTTTCAGTTTTTGTTGTAACAGGTATGTTCTTTGTTTCCTCCGTTTCCGTTTCTATAACGGGGTTAGTAACTATTTTAGTTGTAGTTTCAACTTTTACAGGGACAGGTATAGTTTTACTTACTTCTGCTGTGTTTTTTGTAAGCGTAATCACTTCAGGTTCATTTTTTTCAAATTCTTTTTTAATAGGACTTACCTGAACGTTCGTGTCTGTTTCTTCTAAAACTATGGTATTTGTTTTTTGAGGAACCACTATTTCTTTGGGTTGTGGTTCTTTATTTTTACAATTGTAAACAACAAATGCTAATAGCAGTGTTCCCAGTATTAATGTTTTTTTCATGGTTTGTGTTTAAAGCAAAAAAAACCGAACAAAAGGTTCGGTTTTTTTAAGATTATATCAATTCAATACGTTATTCTTTTAAAGTTCTCATATAGTTTACTATTAACCAACGGTCTTCATCATCTGGTAATTTTTTTGCAAACTCAGGCATATCATCTCTTCCAAAGGTAGTTTTATAAAATAACTCACCGTCCGTTTGTTTATGGTATTCTGCTGTTGAAAAATCTCCTAAATTTCCTTCTAAACCATCGGCTTTAGGTCCGTCTCCGTATCCTTCTTTACCATGGCAAGACTTGCAATGTTTATCATATAACGATTTTCCAATAGCCGCATCAGTTTTGGCAGGTACTGGGTTTTTCATAGTAACATATTTTGCAGGTACAACCCATTTATCCTGAATAATAGTTGTGAAAGAAAAGAAAATAAAGGAAACTATTCCCACAATGGTAAAAATTTTAACTGTTTTCATTTTTTTAAATTTTAGATTTTGATATTTTAATTAAATTAATAAATAGATAAATAATAAAAGCCCACATTCCAAATATGACTAAATTTGGAAAAATTAACAAAAATATAGGTGTTTTATTTCTTGGAGACCACATTTTTCTGTCATCAAATGTTGATTGATCAACAATTGGTACGCCAAGAGGTGCAGTAACTAAGGTTTTTACAGTGCCATAGTCGTCATTTTCTAAAAGAACAACTTCAAAAGTTAAATTACCATCAACACCAGGTATTCCTTCTTCTATAGGCACAATAATGGTGCCATGTTCATCCGTACTATTAAATTCTTCACCAATTCTTAAATTTCTGAATAATCGTTGTACGTGCACGTTTAAAAGTTGATCACTAAGTAAACTGTCTTTGGCGGTGTCTTTTAAGGTGGCTGTTATATAATGAACACTATCAATAACAATAATTTTGGCTTCTATAGAAGCATCTTTATAGCTCACACTTTTTGAGGCACGTTTAAAGGTATCATTTCCTTTAAATGAAAAATTTACAGTATACAGACCGGAAGAGTCTGGTTTTATAAGATTATAATCTTTTATGACAAATTTACCGGAACCATCCATGTTTGTGATTATTGACCCTAATTCAACTTCGTTATCATCGTATTCATTAGAAACTATAATTGGAATATTGGTCACATCAACATTTTGGTTATCAACTTTAGAGGTAGCTTTAATTTTGAAAGTAACCTCTTTATTCATGGTTTTCACATAATCGGCCTTAATTCTAACCCTGCTTTTTTTAACCTCCTGAGCGTTAACTTTTAGTATAGAACCACTGGCTAGAACCATTATCATTGCTAGAAAAATGAAACGTATGTTATAATTTATTTTCATGATTCAGTATTTTTAGTATTTTTTAACATGTCTCGCTCCTCAGCTGTTCTTTGAATTGGAATTACAGGTAAAAATCTAACTAAAAAGGTGATAATTAACATACACATAGCTAAGGTTGCTGCTGTAATTAACCATTCATGAATGCTTGGAAAATAATGATGCCAAGATTCCGGAACCCCTTCAATAGGTAAAAATGGATGTAGTAAAGTTGGTGTCACAATTACATATCGTTTCCACCAAGAGCCTACAACAACCATCATTCCAACTACAAACATAGGAAATGGTTTTCTTCCGTTTTTAAATAACACTATTAAAAGTGGTAAAAGCAGTCCAACTATTTGTGCAAACCAAAATAAAAACGCATATTCACCAGATACTAGGGCATTTAAATGAATGTCTTCTTCAACAGGAGCCGTAAAAATCGGGAGCAAATATTCATTAATATTGAAGTATAAATAGGTTAAACAAGCTAATCCCAAAAACTTACCCATTTTGTCAAAATGATAATCCGAAATATAGTTTTCCAGTTTTCTAACTCGTCTAATCACATAAACCACAGCAATGAGCGCTCCAACTCCAGCTACAAAGGCTCCAGATATAAAATAGGCCCCCATGTTTGTGCTGTCCCAACCAATTCTGTATGTTGTTGAAAATAACCAGGCATCAATGGTTTGTAATATAATACCAACCGGAATAATCAAAATCGCAATAATTTTTATGGATTTCGCCTGAATTAATTTTTGTGCAGGGCTTCCAGTCCAGTTTAATGCTAATTTTCCATACCAATTACTAAGTTTTGGTTTTGTTTTACTATAATGTTTTTTAAGAATCGCTAAATCAGGGAGTAATGGAAAATACAATAACAAAAAACTTAAAGCAATAGAAGTAGGAACAATAATAACATCCCAGGTTATAGGAGATTGCAGTCTGGCATATATAAATAGATTTAGTAATCTGTCTGGTCTGCCCATGTCTATCATAATAGTAATACCGGCCATAACAATGGCTGCTAAACTAATAATTTCAGCTATTCTAACTAACGGTGTTCTCCAGTTATTGTTGGTTAATCGTAAAATGGCGACTGTTACTGAACCAACAAAACTTGTGGCAACAAAAAAAACAAAATTCGAAATATATATTCCCCAAAGGGCATAATCGCGCATGTTCGTTACAACCTGTCCTTTTATAACCTGATCTATATAGGCTATAAGTCCGGCGATAACAATCACCGATAAAAATAATGTCCAGATAGTACCTCGCTTACCAAACTTTTTTGGCTCTAAATCTTCTAGTAGTGTATCATAATTTTTCATGATTCGGCAGGTTTTTCTACGGATTCAAATTCTTTATAATTTTCTAGACCATCTTCAAAGTCAACCAATCTGTTAACCGGAGGCAGATAATATACACTTGGTGCAGTCCCCAGTTCTTCTAATAATCTGTAGCCTGCTTTATCCTCTAATAATTTGCTTAATCTCAAGGTTTCTTCGCCGTTTGTAACGGTGTCTTCATATTTGTCACCAAAGTAAAATACACCATTTGGGCAAGCAG